>NZ_JBFUES010001176.1:0-2084 GCF_056403875.1 Bradyrhizobium sp. P2_E8 | reverse complement strand
ACCTTGCGATCATCGGCGGCGGCCTGAACGGTGTCAGCCTCGCGCGTGATGCGGTCGGCCGCGGMCTGCGGGTCATTCTGTTCGAGCAGGGCGATCTCGGCGGTGCCGCCTCGTCGGCGACGCCGCGGCTGATCCATGGCGATCTGTCGGTGCTGGAGCGCCGCGGGTTCTGGCGGGTGCGCCGGGCGCTGGCCGAGCGCCGCACCTGGCTCCGGATCGCGCCGCATCTGGTCCGGCCGATGCGTTTCGTGATCCCCGCTCATTCCGAGGAGCGTCCGCCATGGCTGCTGCGGGCCGGCCTGTATGTTTATGACGGCCTCACGAACCGAAGTGGCCTGCCGCCATCAGCGACCCTCGACATCACGCATCATCCGGTCGGCAACGCACTGAAGCGCCCGTTCGGCACGGCGTTCGAATATTCTGACTGCGTCGTCGATGATTGCCGCCTGGTGGTGCTCACGGCGCTGGATGCCGCCGAACGTGGTGCCACGATCCGGACCGGCGCGCGCTGCGTCCGCGCTGACAGAACCGACACATGGCGCCTTGCGGTGGTCGATCGCGGCCACCGCCGCGCTATCACGGCGCGGGCGCTGGCCAACGCCACCGGCGGTTGGACGTCGATGGTGGCGGACACCGTGCTGCGACAGCCGCTGCCCGCCATGGCCGCCATGCAGATGAGCCAGATCATCGTGCCGCGGCTGTTCGATTCCGGGAACGTCTACGTCTTCCAGAACAATGATGGACGGCTGATCTTCGCGCGGCCCCTCGCGCGCGACTTCACGCTGATCGGCACGGTCACGCATGCTTTCACCGGAGATCCCGCGATCGTCGCGATGGCGGGCGCCGACGTCAGCTATCTCTGCGAAGCGGCCAGCCGCTATTTCCGCGAGCGCGTCGCCCCGACCGACGTGGTCCGCACGGTCTCGGGCGTCAACCTGACGCTGGCGTCCGCGCGGGGACGCGACGGCACGACGCTGTTCCATGCGCGCCGGCGCAAGGCACCGCTGATCACGCTGTTCGGCGGTGATGTCACCACCTCGCGCCTGCGTGCGGAGCGGGCGGTGACACGGCTGACGCCGTTCTATCCGATGTCGCCGCGCTGGACTGCCGGGGCGGCGCTGCCCGGCGGCGATTTCGCCTGGGACCGTTTCGATACTGAAGTCGACCTCGCGCGCGACCGCTGGCGCTTTCTCTCGGATCCGGAGGCCCTGCGCCTGGTCGCGGCCTATGGCTCGCGACTGCCGATGGTGCTCGGCGAGGCAAAGAGCCGTGACGAACTCGGTCCCGCCTTCGGCCCCGAACTGACCGGCGCTGAGGTGCGCTATCTGATGGGCCACGAATGGGCGCGCTTCCCCGAGGACGTCTTGTGGCGCCGCTCCAAGCTCGGTCTGACCATGCCGGCAGCGGACCGCGACGCGCTGGCCGCGTTCATGGCGGATGTGAACGATCGCCCCGAACCGGTTGAGCAAAGGCCGATCGGCCGYTAGCGTGCTGCGGAATCGGGGTTGGCAGGGACCATGGCGGAAGAGTTGCCCGGAACGGACGTCGCGGCCGATACGGCCGCCGGAGATGCATTTCCCGTAGCGGGTCAGCCGTTGCTGCGCATCGAGGGCGTCGCCAAGACGTTCGGGACGTTCCGGGCCGTGGACGGCGTGTCACTCGACATCAAGGCCGGCGAGTTCTTTGCCCTGCTTGGCCCGAGCGGCTGCGGCAAGACCACGCTTCTGCGCATGCTCGCCGGCTTCGAGGCGCCGGACGAGGGGCGCATCCTGCTCGGCGGCAAGGACATCGCGCAGGCGCTGCCGCACGAGCGCCCGATCAACATCATGTTCCAGAACTACGCGCTGTTTCCACATCTGTCGGTGCGCGACAACATCGCCTTCGGCCTGAAGCGTGCCGGCATGGCGCGTGCCGACATCGCCACGCGCGTCGCGGAGATGGTCGCGCTGGTGAAGCTCGAGGGGCTCGAGAAGCGCAAGCCCGACCAGCTCTCCGGCGGCCAGCGCCAGCGCGTGGCGCTGGCCCGCGCTTTGGCACGTCGCCCGCAACTGCTGCTGCTCGACGAGCCCCTCGCAGCGCTGGAC
>NZ_JBFUES010001175.1:0-2086 GCF_056403875.1 Bradyrhizobium sp. P2_E8 | reverse complement strand
GTTTCGAGAGGGCAGGCGAACTCTGAAAAGTAACCAGCGGTTATGGTTAATGGAGCGTAAGCGCGAAGAATTGCCAATGATTTCAGGCTGATTGCCATCTCACTCTGCGCTTCCCGCCCGCTTATGGTGAACCGGCGCTTATGCAGGCGATGTTYGTTTCACCCTTTGTTAGCCATGTCGCGGCACGCTGGCCCCGTCACTCGATCCGAAGCGATCGAACGAAGACGCGTAAGCCAGAAGGGTAAGAGTCATGTCAGGTATTGTTCTCTCTGCGTCGGTTCGTCAGAACCTGCTCTCTCTCCAGTCCACCGCCGACCTCCTCGCCACCACACAGAACCGTCTGTCGACCGGCAAGAGCGTCAACTCGGCCCTGGACAATCCSACCAACTTCTTYACGGCACAGTCGCTCGACAACCGCGCCAGCGACATCAACAATCTGCTCGATRGCATCGCCAACGGCGTGCAGGTGCTGCAGGCTGCCAACACCGGCCTGACCTCGTTGCAGAAGCTGATCGACAGCGCCAAGTCGATTGCCAACCAGGCGCTGCAGACCACCGTCGGCTACTCCACCAAGTCCAACGTCTCCACCACCATCTCGGGTGCGACGGCGGCCGACCTGCGCGGCACGACGAGCTTCGCCAGCGCGACCGCGAGCAGCAACGTGCTGTATAACGGCACGGCCGGCGGCACCACGGCGGCGACCGGCACCACGACGCTCGGCGCCACCATCGGCTCCTTTGCAAGCACTGGCGCAACGGCCGGTGACGGCACCACGGCGCTGACCGGCGCCATCACCCTGATCGCCACCAACGGCACGACCGCAACCGGCCTGGCCGGCAACGCCCAGCCTGCCGACGGCGACACGCTGACCGTGAACGGCAAGACCATCACGTTCCGCAGCGGCGCGGCTCCGGCGTCGACCGCCGTTACGGCCGGCTCGGGCGTCAGCGGCAACCTCGTCACCGACGGCAACGGCAACACCACCGTCTATCTCGGCACCGCGGGCACCCCGGCGGCGACCGTCAACGATCTCTTGTCCGCGATCGATCTGGCCAGCGGCGTGAAGACGGTATCCATCACCGCGGGCGCTGCGACGATCGCCGTGAGCGCCAGCCAGCCAGGTGCTGCGGTCTCGACCGCCGCCGCCGGCGCCGTCACGCTGAAGAGCTCGACGGGTGCGGATCTGAGTGTCACCGGCAAGGCCGACCTGCTCAAGGCCCTCGCCCTGACGACGTCCACAGGTGCAGGCAACGCCACCGTCAACGTCAACCGGACCACGAGCGCGGCCTCGCTGGGCGCGACCATCGCGGACGGGGCGACGCTGAACGTCGACGGTCACGTCATCACCTTCAAGAACGCGCCGATCCCGGGCTCGACCGGTGCGCCGAGCGTTCCGAGCGGCTTCGGTGCCTCCGGTAACGTCCTCACCGACGGCAACGGCAACTCGACGGTCTATCTACAGGCCGGCACGGTCAACGACGTGCTGAAGGCGATCGACCTTGCCACCGGCGTGCAGACTGCCACGATCAACGCCAACGGCACCGCGACGCTGGCGACCGCCACCGGCCAGTCGAACTCGACGATCAATACCTCAGGTCAGCTCAAGATCTCGACCGGTATCAACGCCGACCTGTCGATCACCGGCACCGGCAATGCGCTGAACGTGCTCGGCCTCGCCGGCAACACCGGCAATGCCACTGCCTTCACCGCGGCGCGCACCTCCGGCATCGGCGGCATCGCCGGCAAGACCTTGACCTTCACCTCCTTCAACGGCGGCACGGCGGTCAACGTCACCTTCGGCGACGGCACCAACGGCACGGTCAAGACGCTYGATCAGCTCAACACCAAGCTGCAGGCCAACAACCTGACGGCGACGATCGACGCCAATGGCCTGCTGACGGTCTCCACCACCAACGACTACGCGTCCTCGACTATCGGATCGAGCGCCGCGGGTGGTGCGATCGGTGGCACGCTCACTTCCTCGCTCACGTTCTCGACGGCTTCCACCCCCGTCCAGGACACGGTCGCCCAGACCTCGCGTGCGAACCTGGTGTCTCAGTACAACAACATCCTGAACCAGATCGAC
>NZ_JBFUES010001174.1:0-2088 GCF_056403875.1 Bradyrhizobium sp. P2_E8 | reverse complement strand
ACCGAAGACCGCCTGATCGAGATCATCAAGGCGTATAATTATCTGAAGACGGTCGTGCGGGAGGCCTAGGCGGCGACCTCGGGGAAGGACAGTTCGCAAACCAGTCCTTCCGGCTTCCACTGCCGGGTAACCTTTCCTCGCAAGGTCCGGATGATGCCATCGATCGCGCCGACCCCGAAGCCCCTGCGCGTCGGCGGCGCGTTGACCCGGGGACCGCCGCTCTCCGACCAGTGCAGCACGAGGGGCTCTGCATCATTGGTCGCCCAGCGGATCTCCAACGTGCCCGAAGGCGTCGACAGCGACCCGTATTTGGCAGCGTTGGTCGCCAGCTCATGCAGCGCGACTGCGATCGACTGGGCGAGGGTCGGCGGCAGATGGACGTCGTCTCCCGCGATCCTGATCCGCTCGCCGTCCCGGCTTGCGTAGGGCCGCAGTTCCTCTTCGACGATGGTCTTCAGATTCGCGCCAGTCCAGCGCGAGGCCGAGAACAGCCTCTGCACGTTGGCAAGGGCGCTGAGCCGGCCCTGAAACGCGGCCTGGAACTCTTCTGCGGTGTCTGCCTTCGTCAGCCGCAGCATCGCCTGAGCCACTGCGAGCAGATTGTTCGAACGATGGTCGACCTCGGAGGTGAGGAGCATCATCCGCTGCTCGGCCTGCTTGCGGGCCGTGATGTCGACCAGCATGTTCACCGCCCCAACCAATCGGCCGCGTTTGTCGCGCAGCGGCGTCGGATACGGCATGAAGCAGATCCGGGAGCCGTCCGGCCGTTCGGCCACGGCTTCGACGTCGCGCACGGGCCGGTTCTGCCTGAGCGCGATGGCCATCGGGCATTCATCGTGGGGGAGCGGCGTTCCGTCAGGCAGGTAGAGCTTCCATGTCACGCACCACATCTCGCCGATCTTTGGCGTGCGTCCGGCAAAATCGACGCAGGCGCGATTGAAGAATGTGATGCGGCCGTCTGCGTCGGTCGTGTAGACCGCGGCGGGCAACGCCTGGAGCAAGTCGCGAAAGCGCCTTTCGGAATCGGCGTCGGCCTCGCTCCGGCTCGTCGCATAGCTGGCGGCGATCTCGCCGATCCTGGCCTCGTCCGAATGTCCTAACAAGTCCAGCATAGCGTTCCTGATCTACCGGGGGCAGATAGGTAAGTCGCCAGGCGCTCGGGTGTTCCTGCATGGCCGCCAGTCCGTCCTCGCAATCACGGTCTCTTGCGGCGTGTTGCGCTGGCGCGGTTAGCCAAGCAGCCGGCCCGGATGGAGCGTCGGCGCCATCCGGGCTTTCTCGCACGGCGATCGGCTTCCCCGGATTACGCTTCGCTCCATCCGGGCCACTGCATCATTCTTCTGGCATCGCCCCGACATACGACGAACTCGGCCGGATCAGCCGTCCCGTGCGCTGCTGTTCGCGGGCATGTGCGGTCCACCCCGCGGCGCGCGCCACCGCGAAGATCGGCGTGAACGCCTGCCTTGGAATCGCCAGCGCATCGAGCAGGATCGCGGTGAAGAACTCGACATTGGTCTCCAGCGGCCGCTCCGGGTTCTTCTTGCGCAGCGCGGCGCGGATATAGGCCTCGACCTCGCCGGCGAAGGGCAGGTCGGCTCCGTTGGAGGCGAGGGCCTCGATCGCGGTCTTCAGCACGTCGGCGCGCGGATCGCGCACGCGATAGACGCGATGACCAAAGCCCATCATGCGCTCGCCGCGCGCCAGCGCCGCATCCACCCAGGGCTGGATCCGCTCGCGCGAGCCGATCGCATCGAGCATTTCCAGCACCGGCTCCGGCGCGCCGCCATGCAAGGGACCGGTGAGCGCGCAATAGCCGGCGGTGACGGCCGCGAACAGGTCGGCCTGGGTCGAGGCCACCACGCGCGTTGTGAAGGTTGAGGCGTTCATGCCGTGGTCGCAGACGGTGACGAGATAGGCATCGAGCGCCGTGACCTCGCGAGAGGCCGGCGCGCGCCCATGCAGCATGCGGAGCGTGTCGGCGGCGTGGCTCGCGCTCGGATCGGGGGCGACCGGCTCCAGCCCCTTGGCGCGCCGGACCAGCGCGCCTGAAATCACCGGAAACGCGCCGACGATGGTCGCCTCATGTTC
>NZ_JBFUES010001173.1:0-2093 GCF_056403875.1 Bradyrhizobium sp. P2_E8 | reverse complement strand
TTGCTTCGCTGCGCTCGCAATGACGACGCGGAAATTGCTACGTCCCATCACATCACGCCTTCGACTTCTCGTGAGCCCGCAGTTCGTCCACCAGCACCCGCACGTTCTCCGAATAGTCGATCGGGATCGAGACCAGGTGCACGCCGCCTTCCCTGAACGCGGCATCCAGCGTCGGGCCGAAGCTGTCGATGCTCGCGATACGATGGCCCTTGGCGCCGTAGGCCTTCGCGTAGAGGACGAAATCGGGATTGCCAAAGGTCATGCCGAAATCGGCGAAATGATCGACGGCCTGCTTCCAGCGGATCATGCCGTAGGCGTTGTCCTCCAGCACCAGCACGACCAGGTTGAGCTTGAGGCGGACGGCGGTTTCCATCTCCTGGCTGTTCATCATGAAGCCGCCGTCGCCGGCGACCGCGAGCACGCGGCGGTCGGGAAAGAGCATCGCCGCCATCATCGCCGACGGCAGGCCGGCGCCCATCGTCGCCAGCGCGTTGTCCAGCAGCAGCGTGTTGGCGACGCGGGTGCGGTAGTTGCGCGCGAACCAGATCTTGTACATGCCGTTGTCGAGCGCGACGATGCCGTTCTCCGGGATCACCTGGCGGATGTCGTGCACGATCCGCTGCGGCGTCGGCGGCCAGCGCGCCTCGGTGGCGCGGTCGGCGATATGGCTAAGGATCTTTTCGCGCAATGGCAGGAGCGCGGCCGCCTGCGGCAGCCTGCCTTCGAGGCGGTCCGCCAGCAGCTCCAGGCTCGGGCCGACATCGCCGACGACCTCGGCGTCCGGGAAATAGACCTGCTCGACGCTGGCCGACGTGTAGCTGACGTGAATCACCTTCGGGCCCGACGGCCCCATGATGAAGGGCGGCTTCTCGATCGGATCATGACCGATCGCCACGATCAGATCGGCGGCGTCGATCGCGTCATGGACATAGTCGCGCTCGGACAGCGCCGCGGTGCCCATATAGAGATTGGTGCCGCCGGGCACGGTGCCCTTCCCCATCTGCGTGGTGAAGAAGGGAATGCCGGTTCGCCGCACGAAGCTCGCGATGCCGTGGGTCGATCGTGGCCGGCTGGTCGCAGCGCCCATCATCACCAGCGGATGCCTTGCCGCAAGAATCATCTCGGCCGCTCGATCGAGCGCGGCGCGGTGGGCGACCGGAATTTCAATCGGATGGACCGGGATCACGGGAACGGCCGGCACTTCGTCGCCCGCGATGTCCTCGGGCAGTTCGAGATGCACCGGCCCCGGCCGCTCCTCCATCGCCACGCGAAAGGCATCGCGCACCACGGTCGGGATGCTGGAGGCGCTGATGATCTGCCGCGACAGCTTTGTCAGCGGCTTCATGGTCGCGACCACGTCCACGATCTGGAAGCGCGCCTGCCGGCTGCTCATGATCGGCTTCTGGCCGGTGATCAGGATCATCGGCATCGCGCCGAGATGTGCGTAGGCCGCACCCGTGGACAGATTGAGTGCCCCGGGGCCGAGCGTCGAGAGACAGACGCCGGGCTTGCCGGTGAGCCGGCCATGGGTGGCGGCCATGAAGGCGGCCGCCTGCTCGTGGCGGGTCAGGATCAGCTCGATCTTGGAGGTGCGGAGCGATTCCACGAGATCGAGATTTTCCTCGCCGGGAACGCCGAAAATGCGGTCGACGCCTTCATTCTCCAGCGCCGCGACAAACAGGTCCGATCCCTTCACCTTGCGTTCCTGCCCGCTCATGTCGCCTCCGCTCGCTGTTCTGGTCCCGTGTTCCGGGCGCGCGCATGGTAGCGGTCTGCGGCGCAGGCACAACTCACAATGCGGCGTGGTCTGCGATGTGCAGTGCGTCCTCAATACTCCGCTGTCATGCCCCGGCTTGACCGGGGCATCCAGTACGCCGCGGCCTCTCGGTCAGCTCACTGCTGTCTCTGGATACTGGATCGCCCGACCAAGTCGGGCGATGACAGTTGAGAATGTGGCGCGCAGCTCGACTTACATCGTCATTGCGAGCGCAGCGAGGCAATGACGGAGCAAGGGCCAGCGTCGCGCTTGTTCAACTCGCATCTGAACGCGCAGACGCAGCTTCGCATCCTCGCGGCTCATCTCGCCCGAGCTT
>NZ_JBFUES010001172.1:0-2098 GCF_056403875.1 Bradyrhizobium sp. P2_E8 | reverse complement strand
CGGTGCGGTCCTCGTCGCTGATATGCGGCGATTCCTCGATCAGGACGGTGACGAGGACGATACGTTCATGCAGGACGTGGTTGTGATTGACGAACTGGGTCAGCGCCAGCGGCACGCCCCTCGCTGCGGATGCCAGGAACACCGCCGTGCCGGGCAGCCTGGCGCTGCACTTGTTGACCGCGGTCTCGATCAAATCCTCCTCGGGCTGGCGCAGTTTTCCGCGCGCGGCCTCGACCAGCTTCACGCCGGCGCGCCAGGTCAGCATCAGGAACGCGACGAGGGCCGCGAGCAGCAGCGGAAACCAGCCACCCTCGAACAGCTTGATCGAATTGGCCGAGAAGAAGATCACGTYGATCACGAAGAAGAAGCCGTTCACGGCAACCACGAGCCACGGCGAATAGCCCCACTGGATCGCGACCAGGGCTGCGAGCAGCGTGGTGATCGCCATCAACAGTGACACCGCGATGCCATAGGCGCCGGCCAGCGCATCGGAGGTGCCGAAGGAGAGCACGGCGCCGAGCGTTCCGGCCGCGAGCAGCCAGTTCACCAGCGGCACGTAAATCTGGCCGATCGCGTGGCTGGTGGTGTGGCGGATCTGCATCCGCGGCAGGAAGCCGAGCTGGATCGACTGCTGCGTCAGCGAGAACACGCCGGAGATGATGGCCTGCGACGCGATCACGGTCGCGACCGCGGAGAAGGCGACCAGCGGGTAATGCAACGCGTCTGGGCAGAGCTGGAAGAACGGGTTCTCGATCATGGAGGGATCAGTGATCAGGAGCGCGGCCTGGCCGAAGTAGTTCAGCACCAGCGCGGGCAGGCAGATGGCGAACCAGGCCAGCCGGATCGGGAAACGGCCGAAATGTCCCATGTCGGCGTACATGGCCTCGCCGCCGGTCACGGCGAGGAAGGCGGCACCCAGGATGCCGAATGAGACATGGAAATCCTGGTGGATCAGGAAGTCGAAGGCATAGAGCGGGCTGAGCGCGGCCAGCACCGCGGGGGCCTGGACGATGCCGTGGATGCCGAGCGCGGCGAGCACGAAGAACCAGGCGAGCATCACCGGACCGAAGATGCGGCCGATGAAGCCGGTGCCCTGCTTCTGCATCATGAACAGCCCGACCAGGATGACGACGGTGACGGGCACCACCACCGGCGCAAGCGAGGGCGCGTCAACCTTGAGGCCCTCGATGGCGCTCAGCACGGAGATCGCCGGCGTGATCGCACCGTCGCCGTAGAGCAGGGCGGCGCCGACGAGGCCGACCACCAGAAGATGCGCGCGCCAGGTGCCGGGTTGGGCGTTGCGGGCGTGGAGCAGGGCCAGCAGGGCGACGATGCCGCCTTCGCCGCGGTTGTCCGCGCGCAGGATCAAAAGCGCATATTTCAGCGAGATGATCAGCAGCAGCGCCCAGAGGATGAGCGACGCAATCCCCAGGACAGCATCGGGAGCGAGGGTAGCCCCACGGGCGGCCGCCTTGGCGGCTTCCTTCAGGGCATAGAGAGGGCTGGTGCCGATATCGCCATAGACCACCCCGAGGGCGCCCATGGTCATGGCAAGCGGCAGTGGATCAGGATGATGGCCGGAAGCGACTGCGGGCGTACTGGACAATGGCGACCCCCTGATGGGATCGCGCCCGGCGGGCCATTCCGACGGGCGCGAGCATCACGCAGTCTGCGACGAGACGTCGCAAATATCCATGGGGTTTATCTTGTCGTCGATCTTGGAAGCTTACCTGACGCGAAACTGACAGACCGGACTACGGGGTGCGGTCGGCCGTCACGAGGCGAACCACGCGAATGTCAGCCTTGGTGCCGGCACGGCGGAGGCAGGACGCTTCGAAATTCGGCCAGGCCTGCTGCGAGCAATCGCGGCCGATGGAGCGGATATCGAGCCGATCGGCCTTGGCGAGCGGCTGCGGCACGCTGGCCTCGACGGTCGGGGCAAAGCCGGGCAGGAGGGTGAGGGCTGCGGCAACACACGCAGCGATGGCGATCGCTGAAAGAGCCTTGATCATTGACAGTCCCCTGTGATGCGGCCGCTACGCCCAGTATGCGGCCCGTCATTTGTTGGCCGGATTAGTAACCATGGCCAGTTTCCGGA
>NZ_JBFUES010001171.1:0-2104 GCF_056403875.1 Bradyrhizobium sp. P2_E8 | reverse complement strand
ATCCTGTCTTGGTGAATCCCCGCAAGCCTTCATTGAGCAGGATGCCCATGAAGAAACCAAAAAGGGCAAGCGCTGCGAAGGCCAAAAAGGGCCGGAAGACCAGTGCCAGCCGATCCAAAGCCGCCCCCAAGCGTTCAGTCAGGCGTTGGGTCAAGGCGCCGCGGCGCGGGGCGTCGGCCGATGATGGGGGCAACGACGGTGCCAAGGTCATCCGCGGCCTGCGGACCAAGCTCAAACAGGCCTTGCAGCGCGTTGCCGAACTCGAGGCGGCCGCCGACACCGATTTCCTGCTCGAGATTCCGAACCGGCGCGGCTTCGAGCGCGAGCTCACGCGCGCCATTGCCTACATGAAGCGATATCACGCCAGCGGCGCGCTGATCGTGCTCGATGTCGATCGGCTGAAGCCGATCAACGATTCCTTCGGCCACGCCGCCGGCGACGAGGTGCTCAAGGCGATCGTCGGCGCGCTGACGCGGCAGGTCCGCGCCTCCGACGTGGTCGGCCGGCTCGGCGGCGACGAGTTCGCGCTGCTGCTGTGGAATCTCAACGAGACCGATGCCAAGGCGAAGGCCGCGGTCCTCGAGCAGGCGATCGACGAACTATCCTTCGTCTTCCACGGCCAGCATGTGACCGCGGGCGCCTCTGCCGGCGTCGCATTGCTGGGGGCGCAATCCGACGCAGGCCGCGCCCTGGAGGAGGCGGACGCCGCAATGTATGTGCGCAAGGCGTGCCGGCGGCACGAGCCGCGGATCAGGCTCGTCAGCAACTGACTTTACAACGTGGCCAGATCTTCCGGCACGTTGCCGAATTTGCGCAGCAGCGTAGCGTCGCCGAATTCGCCGGTCATGGGATCACCGCTGCGGTAAAACGCGATCGCGCCGATGTGGCCGGCGCCGCGCGCCAGAATCTCGGCGCGCCGCAGCGCGGCCGTCGAGGACTGACATTCCTCCGCGGTGCCCGCGACCGGTGATCCGTCGTCACCGATCAGGAAGGGCATTGCAACGTAGTAGGTGACGTCCGACATGGCGTTGCTCCGGTCATCAACATCAGGCGGCGCTGCTCCGCGCCTTGCTGCGAGAGGTCTCCGGAATGCAGCCGGCTGAAATCGCCGCCTGCAATTCCTCGAGCTCCGCCTCCAGATATTCGTTGGCCATGATCAGCGCCTTGATGGTGCTGCGCAGATTGCCGTCGCACATCGCGATCGCCTGATCGCAGGCCTGTTCATAATGGCTGTTGTCCAAAAGGGCGGTTGCCGACATCTGCGTTGTCCTTGCTGGTTCCTTGGGCGCTTCTCTGGGCGTTTCCTGGGGGCGTTGGATGTCGGAATGTTCCTATTTTGTTCTTTTGGAGTCAAGCGGATTCACCCGCGGCGCCCTGCCGCGAAAAGCCCGCTGGGGATCAGGCGATGATGTCGGGCGTGATCTGGTCTTCGATGAAGGCGATGCGGTCGCGCAACAACAGCTTGCGCTTCTTCAGCCGCTGTAACCGCAATAGGTCGGGGGCAGGCGATTGATGCAGCGCATCGATCGCGGCATCGAGATCTCGGTGTTCCTGCTGCAACCGGGCGAGCTCGGCTTCGAGTTCGCGCTCGTCTTCATGGGTCATGTCTGCGGTGGCCGAAAAACCGATAGCGTGAGATTTAAGGCTGTGGATGCCCTGTGGAAATTATCGTCCTTGCGCGCCGTGACCGCAAGCGATCTCGGGCCGTCGCGCACCGAATCTCTCGCGAGATATTTTCAACGGTTCGCTGCGGCGCTACGCAAGCACATTGATATCATGGATTTTTCCCAGCGTGGTTCCTTACTCACGCTTCGTTACATATGAATTTTCAAAAATGACATTGCGACGACGGATATCCATCGACAGAACGAATCGGTGATGTACACTTGATCGTCCGGATCGAATCCAAGGTCACCCCTACCGAGGAGGTWTCGAATGACAATTCAGGCACATCTGGTTGAATTGGAACGGAAGCACAAAACTCTCGAAAACGAATTGCACGAAGCTCTCGWGCACCTTTCAACAGACGACCTGCAAATTGTTGAGTTGAAGCGCCGGAAGTTGATGGTCAAGGACCAGATCGAGCGTCTGAAGCAAACTAGCG
>NZ_JBFUES010001170.1:0-2104 GCF_056403875.1 Bradyrhizobium sp. P2_E8 | reverse complement strand
TGCTCAGGCTCTACCGCGCCGACAAGTTTCTGGTGAACAAGATCGTGGCGTCCGCTACCGCTTTCTTCAATGAGGTGCGCAGCGATGCCAAACATCCGTTCCGCGGCGAGTTCGACCGCATGGTGCTGAGCTTCGTCGACCGGCTCGGCACCGACCAGGCCTATATCGATCGCATCGACGGATTGAAACGCGATCTGCTGGCGCGGCCCGAGCTCGCCGATCTCGCCCGCACCGTCTGGGCCAACACACGCTCCTTCATCGAGCGCAGCGCCTCCGGCGAGACGCAGGTGCTTCAGCATCATCTCGCCGGCATGTTCGTTGCCGCGGGCGAGGCGCTCGCCGGCGATGCCGAACTGCGCGGCGAGATCAACAAGGGTCTGGTGACGGTCCTGCGCAGCTTCGTCGCGGATCAGAAGAGCGGCGTCTCCACCTTCATCTCCGACCAGGTCAAGGCGTGGGACATGGCGCAGCTGATTTCGCTGATTGAAATCAACATCGGCCGCGACCTGCAATACATCCGCTTCAACGGCTCGCTGATCGGCGGGCTGGCCGGACTTGCGCTCTACTCCGTAGAATCCCTGCTTCGATTGCTGTGACTTTTGCGTCACGGACGTTAGCATTAACGCGCGGGCCTATTGTGGCCCCGCGTCTCTCCCGCTTGAATGTCGGGAACCGGCCGCCTAGCTGATTCATGTTGCGCTGCGGAACGTTCAAGAAGCCGGCGTATTGGAATTCATGCCCATTGCCGGCATCGCGGCCGGCGCCTTCCCAAGGGAAACATTGATGACCGCTACTGCCCAGACGCTGCGCCCGCCGTCCCGTACCCTGATGTTTCTGGAGGGGCGCGCGATCCACGAGTTCGGCGCATTCCTCGGTGCGCTGCCGCTGCTGAGCCTCGCGCCGCGCGGCGATGGGCATCCGGTGCTGGTGCTCCCGGGCCTTGTCGCCTCCGACGCGTCCACGCGTGCGCTGCGCACGTTTCTGTCCGGCAAGGGCTACGCGGTGAGCGGCTGGCGCCAGGGMCGCAACTACGGCCTGCGTCCGGGCGTGCAGCATGCGATGGTCGATCTGGTCCAGGAGCTCAGCGACACACATGGCCGCAAGATCAGCCTGGTCGGCTGGAGCCTCGGCGGCCTCTATGCGCGCCAGCTCGCCAAGATGATGCCCGAGCGCGTGCGTCAGGTGATCACCCTCGGCAGCCCCTTTGCCGGCGATCCGCGCTCCACCAATGCCTGGCGCGTCTACGAATGGGCGAGCGGGCAGAAGGCCGATCAGGTCGATCCGCGCTTCGGCGGCGAACTCGCCGTGCCGCCGCCGGTGCCGACCACCGCCATCTTCAGCCGCACCGACGGCGTCTGCGCCTGGCAGGGCTGCATGGAGAAGTCGGGCGCGCAGACCGAGAGCATCGAGATCGAGAGCAGCCATTGCGGTATGGGGCATCACCCCGCCGCGGTTTATGCCGTAGCTGACCGGCTTGCGCAGAAGGAAGGCCAGTGGATGCCCTTCGACCGCAGCGGCTGGCGCAGCCTGGCGTATCCCGATCCGCATCGGTGATGCTTCCTTCGCCTCTCCCCGCGTGCGGGGAGAGGAAGAAGATTGAGAAAGCGTCCACTTCGCGTCGCTCCCGTCCATTGTCGCGCCTGCACCAAACGCGCTATGCCTCGCGCATGGCGCATCCGCTTTCCCGTATCATCGACCAGCTCAAGCGCGAGCCGTCGCGCACCGGCTCCATCGTCATCACCGTGTTCGGCGACGCCATCGTGCCGCGCGGCGGCTCGGTGTGGCTCGGCACGCTGCTGGAATTCTTCGAAAGCCTGGACATCGACAGCGGTGTGGTACGCACCGCGATGTCCCGCCTGGCGGCTGACGGCTGGCTGACGCGTGAAAAGGTCGGCCGCAACAGTTTCTATCGTCTTGCCGACAAGGGCCATCAGACCTTTGAGGCCGCGACGCGCCACATCTACGATCCGCCATCGTCGGACTGGACCGGGCGTTTCGAGTTGCTGCTGATCGGCAATGGCGAGGACCGCGACGCCTCGCGCGAGGCGCTGCGCAATGCCGGCTTCGGCAGCCCGCTGCCGGGCGTGTGGGTTGCGCCGTCGGG
>NZ_JBFUES010001169.1:0-2110 GCF_056403875.1 Bradyrhizobium sp. P2_E8 | reverse complement strand
TCCTCGTGCACGCCTATGACGATCCGATCGAGGACGCGCGCGTGCTCGATCTCTTCGCCGGCACCGGCGCGCTCGGCATCGAGGCGTCTTCGCGTGGCGCGAAGTTCGTGCTGTTCGTCGACAACGGTGCGGAGGCGCGGGCGTTGTTGCGCAACAATGTAGAATCGCTCGGCCTCGGCGGGGTGACAAAAGTCTATCGCCGCGATGCGACCGATCTCGGCCCGGCGCATCCCGTCGAGCCGTTCTCGCTGGTGTTCCTCGATCCGCCCTATGGCAGGGGACTTGCGGAGAAGGCGCTCGCGAGCTTGCGCGACGGCGGCTGGCTCACGCCGGGTGCGCTGCTCGTGGTCGAAGAGGCGAAGGCCGCGCAGTTCGTGACGCTTGATGGCTTCGAGGAATTGGAGCGGCGCGCCTATGACGACACGGAGTTCGTGTTTTTGAAGAGGCCGTAGCTTCGTGTTCAGTGCGTAGGGTGGGTTAGCCGAAGGCGTAACCCACCACTGTCTTTCTCAGCGGAAACAGAAAGGGGTGGGTTACGCTGCGCTAACCCACCCTACGCGTTCGAGGGCTACCGCCGCCCGAACAGCTTCTCCACATCCGACAGCTTCAGCTCGACATAGGTCGGCCGGCCGTGATTGCACTGGCCGGAGTTTGGCGTCTCCTCCATCTCGCGGAGCAGGGCGTTCATCTCCTCGGGCCTGAGCCTGCGGCCGGCGCGCACCGAGCCGTGGCAGGCCATGGTGGCGGCGACGTGYATCAGGCGGCGCTCCAGCGGCAACGCTTCGTCCCATTCGGCCATGTGCTCGGAGAGATCGCGCAACAGGCCGCCGGCATTGGTCTTGCCGAGCAGCGACGGCGTCTCGCGCACAGCGACCGCGCCGGGGCCGAAGGATTCGATCGCAAGCCCGAATGAGGTAAGCTCGTCGCTGCGCTCGAGCAGGCGCTCCACCGTGGCCTCGTCCATCTCGACGATCTCGGGGATCAAGAGGATCTGCCGCTGCACGCCGTTGGCGGCCAGCGAGGCCTTCAGCCGCTCATAGACGATGCGTTCATGCGCGGCATGCTGGTCGACGATGATGAGGCCGTCGCGGGTCTGCGAGACGATGTAGGTCTCGTGGATCTGCGTGCGCGCGGCGCCGAGTGGGCGATCGACGAGGTCGCTGACGGGCTGCGTCTCGAACCGCACGTCGGCACTGGGCGCGCCGACGTCGAACGCCGCCTGGGCGCGCTCGGAGAAGGCAGGCGCTGCCGCGCCATCGAATGACGGCATCGGCGCGACTGGGGCGGATGGCGAGGCCCGCCAGTCCCAGCTCGCCGGGCGCGGCGTGAAAGCGGGCCGGAACGAGGACAATGCGCTCTCGCCGCTGTTGGCGGCGGTGCGCCTGCCCTCGCGTGCGAGCCCTTCCTTCAATCCATGCACGATCAGCGCGCGCACGAGGCCTGCGTTGCGGAAGCGGACCTCGGTCTTGGCCGGATGCACGTTGGCGTCGACCTCGCGCGGATCCAGCGTGACGAACAGCGCCAGCACCGGATGACGGTCGCGCGGCAGATAGTCGGAATAGGCCGCGCGCACCGCCCCTAAGATCAGCTTGTCGCGCACCGGGCGGCCGTTGACGAAGAGATACTGCCCGAGCGCATTGGCTTTCGTCAGCGCCGGGGCTGCGGCATAGCCGGAAACGACGACGCCCTCGCGCTCGGCATGGACCTCGATGGCGTGGCTGCGAAACTCCGCGCCGAGGATGTCGCCGAGCCGTGTCAGCCGTCCGGCAGCGCCGGGCAGCGCCGCGGCCCAGGTCACCGGCGCGCGCTCTTCGCCCGCAAGCGTGAAGGCGACGTCCGGTCGCGCCATCGCGAGGCGCCGCACCACCTCGCGGATCGCCTCGGCCTCGGTGCGGTCGGTCTTGAGAAACTTCAGCCGCGCCGGCGTGGCGTAGAAGAGGTCGTTGACCTCGACGCGGGTGCCATGCGCGAGCGCCGCCGGCATGATCTCGGACTTCGCGCCGCCCTCGACGGTGAGCGCCCATGCATGCGGCTCGCCGGCATGGCGCGTGGTGATCGAGAGACGCGCGACCGAGCCGATCGAGGGCAGGGCCTCGCCGCGGAACCCGAG
>NZ_JBFUES010001168.1:0-2112 GCF_056403875.1 Bradyrhizobium sp. P2_E8 | reverse complement strand
GGATCAGGTTGAGCAGCGTGCTCTTGCCGGAGCCCGAGGGGCCGACGATAGCGATGCTCTTGCCGACATTGAGCTTGAGGCTGAGATTGTCCAGCACCGGCGTCTGGCTGCCTTCGTACTGGAAGGTCACGCGGTCGAAGGTGATGTCGTGTGTAATGCGCGGCAGATCGGGCGCGCCGGCACGATCGGCCCCGCGCGTCGGCTCGTCGAGCAGCTCCTGGATGTGCCGGATCGCGGCGGCCGAGGAGATCGACACCGGGATGAAATGCATCACATGGGCGATGTTGTAGGAGACCTCCCAGAACGCGCTCTCGAAGGTGACGAAGGTGCCGATGGTGATCTGGCCCTTGGTCGCCAGGTACGCACCGATCGCGAGCACCACGAGGTGCAGGAGCAGCACCGAGATCGTGACCGTCCGCTCCACCATGGTCGACAGGAACGCGGCTGAGGCGATCCTGTTGCGGGTCTCGTCGTTGCGGAAGCTGAAGAAGCCGAACATCCGGCGTTGCAGGCTGAACGCCTTGATGACGGCCTGTGCCGCCACGTTCTCCTGCACCATGCCGAGCAGCGCGGATTCATTGAGCTTCTGCTCGTAATTGGCCTGCACCGCCTTCGGCGTGAGCATGCGCGGACCGATCAGCGTGATCGGAAACACCAGCAGCGCAACCACCGCGAGCTGCCAGTTCAGGAACACCATCAGGATGATGCCGGCGATCAACTCGAGGAACGGCAGCGCCGCGCTGTTGGCGAAGGTCTTGACCGAGCCTTCGAAGGCGGCGAGGTCAACGGAAAAACGCGACAGGATCTCGCCGCGCTTGGTGCGGCCGAAATAGGCGGCCGGCAGGTCCTGGACGTGCTCGAACAGGTGCTTGCGGACGTCGGAGATGATGCAGGCCGCGAGCCGCGCGTCCCAGCGCTCGTACCAGACCGCCACGATCGAGGTGAAGATGCCGGCGGCCGCGAGCACGCCGAGGATCTTGTACAGCGCCTGGAAATCCTCCTCGCCGAGCGCGTCGTCGATCAGGAACTTCAGGCTGAGCGGCATGATGACGTTGAACAGCGTCTCGACGACGACGCCGAACGCCACGAACGACAGCATCCGCTTGTAGTTGGTCAGATAGGGCTTGACGAAACCCACGATGGTCGCGAGCGCGCCGGCGGCCTCGCGCGCGGTAAAGACGACGAGGTCCTCGTCCTCATCGTCGTCATCGAGCTCCAGCTCGTCGTCCTCCTCGCCTTCGTCGTCCTCGTCGTCTTCGCGGTCCGGCTTGGCGGTGGGGGCAAGCTTGTCGAGCTCGGCCGCCTCTTCCACGGCGAGCTTCTGTTTGTCTGGAGAGGGAGGCTTGGACGCCATGAAACCAACGAATGCTGACGGCCGGCATGACCGCAGAGAAAGCAGGAAATAGCGGAAACCGCTACTGCACTGATTCTATGCGATCAGAATGAATTCGGCAAAGCAATTGGCTAGCCCGCTCCGATCCTTGCGGCTAGTCGTCGTCCTCGTCTTCGACCTTGTCGAAGAAGGAATAGCGCAGGCTGTCGGCGTCGGCGTACCACTGGCCCGGCCCCTTGTTGGCGGCGAGCGTCGCCTCCCAGAGCGCATCGGTACAGTCCTTGCGGTGCATCGACAGGTCGAAGCCGTTGCCGAAGAACAGTTCGGACCATTCCCACCAGGTGCCGAGCTTCTTGACCCCGCGCAGGAGGTCGTAGCGGTCGATCACAGCCGAGGCCATGTCCGAGGTGATCGAGCCGAACACGACGCCGGTCTTGACCACGCGGTTGAGCTCGCGAATCGCGCGGACCACCTGCTTCGGGGAAATGTGGCAGAGGCTGGTCTCGAACACGAAGTCGAAGGCGCCGTCCTTGAACGGCATGTCGGTGATCGAGCCGAGCTTGTTGTACTTCTTCAGCGCCTTCGGCGTCTTGGCGTGGATGGCGCGGTTGTTCTCGATGCCGTAGGCATCGATGCCGCGCTCGCGCAGCGCGCCGACCAATTCGCCGCTCGCCGAGCCCGCGACCAACAGCTTGGCGCCCTTGGCCTTGCCCCAGACGATGCTGATCAGCCTGGTGAGGTAATCGGGATCGGTGAAGTGGCGCCACGCCTCGCTATAG
>NZ_JBFUES010001167.1:0-2117 GCF_056403875.1 Bradyrhizobium sp. P2_E8 | reverse complement strand
CTGCCTGCGGGCAGGAGACGAGGTCCATCGGCACCGGGTTGACGCTGAGCGCCTCGTAGCCGTTGGACTGGCCGTGGGCGGCGCGGCGGTGGTTGCGGATCACGCGCAGCATGTGCGCGGCGTTCTTCTTGTAGCCGGGGAAGGTGCCGAGCTCGGCCGCCATCTCCGCCGACGTCTTGTAGGTGATGCCGGTCATGATCGCGGTCAGCGCGCCGGCGATCGCACGGCCTTCCTTGGAGTCATAGGGCAGGCCCATGGTCATCAGGAGGCCGCCGATGTTGGCGTAGCCGAGGCCAAGCGTGCGGAACTCGTAGGAGAGCTCGGCGATCGCCTTGGACGGGAACTGCGCCATCATCACCGAGATTTCGAGCACGATGGTCCAGAGCCGGCAGAGATGCTCGTAGCCCTCGACGTCGAAGTGCTTGGTGCTGACGTTATAGAACGTCAGCAGGTTCGCCGAGGCGAGGTTGCACGCCGTGTCGTCCAGGAACATGTATTCCGAGCACGGATTGGACGCGCGGATGTCGCCGGACGCCTTGCAGGTGTGCCAGTCGTTCATGGTGGTGTTGAAGTGCAGGCCCGGGTCGGCCGACGCCCAGGCGGCGTAGCCGATCTTCTCCCAGAGGTCGCGCGCCTTCAGCGTCTTCGTCACCTTCTTGGAGGTGCGGGCGTTCAGGTTCCAGTCGCCGTCGGTCTCGACCGCGCGCAGGAAGTCGTCCCGCAGCGAGACCGAGTTGTTGGAGTTCTGGCCCGATACCGTGAGATAGGCTTCCGAATCCCAGTCGGTGTCGTAGACGTCGAACTGGATGTCCTTGTAGCCTTGTTTGGCAAACTGAATGTCGCGCTTGATGTAATTGTCAGGCACGAGGCTGCGGCGCRCGAGCTTGATCTCGCGGCGCAGCGCCGGGTTCTTCTCGGGGTCGAAGCAGTCGTCGCCCGAGCCTTCGCAGTTGACGCAGGCCTTGAGCACGGCCTTGAGGTGCTTCTGGTTGATCTTGGAGCCGGTGACGAGGGCTGCGACCTTCTGCTCCTCCTTCACCTTCCAGTCGATATAGGTCTCGATGTCGGGGTGATCGACGTCGACGACGACCATCTTGGCGGCGCGGCGCGTCGTGCCACCCGACTTGATCGCGCCGGCGGCGCGGTCGCCGATCTTGAGGAAGCTCATCAGGCCGGACGAGCGGCCGCCGCCGGAGAGCTTTTCGCCTTCGCCGCGCAGGCGCGAGAAGTTGGAGCCGGTGCCGGAGCCGTATTTGAACAGGCGCGCCTCGCGGACCCAGAGGTCCATGATGCCGCCCTCGTTGACGAGGTCGTCACCGACGCCCTGGATGAAGCAGGCATGCGGCTGCGGGTGCTCGTAGGCCGACTTGGACTTGGTCAGCTTGCCGGTGAAGGGGTCGACGTAATAGTGGCCCTGGCCGGGACCGTCGATGCCATAGGCCCAGTGCAGGCCGGTGTTGAACCATTGCGGCGAGTTCGGCGCGACCATCTGCATGGCGAGCATGTAGCGGAGCTCGTCATAGAAGGTCTGGGCGTCTTCGTCCGACGTGAAGTAGCCGCCCTTCCAGCCCCAATAGGTCCAGCAGCCGGCGAGGCGGTCGAACACCTGCTTGGCGGAGAGCTCGCTGACATAGCGCTCCTTCTCGGGGAGCGCGGCGAGAGCTTCAGTGTCGGGCACGGAGCGCCACAGGAAGGAGGGGACGGATTCCTCCTCGACCTTCTTCAGGCGCGCGGCGACGCCGGCCTTGCGGAAGTATTTCTGGGCGAGGACGTCCGAGGCGACCTGCGACCACTCGGTCGGCACCTCGACATTCTCAAGCTTGAACACGACCGAGCCGTCGGGATTGCGAATCTCCGACGTGGTCAGCCGGAAATCGATCCCGGCGTAAGGTGACTGTCCCGTGGTGGTGTGGCGCCGCTCAATCCGCATGGTCTTGCCCCGTCCTTATCTTTGACCGAACCGCCTCCGTTCAGGCGTCCGGTCGACATTTCAGTTCGCGATTCCTCCCGGGCCGTCTGGCCTTAAGGCTTCGCAGTTCAGCCGGTGGATCCGGCCCAGTTTCTCCCGGCGCGATTGCTCGATGCGTGCATCGATCACCCGCCGGCATGTCCACACT
>NZ_JBFUES010001166.1:0-2117 GCF_056403875.1 Bradyrhizobium sp. P2_E8 | reverse complement strand
TCGACGCTGTGGCGCCGGGGGCGTCGCCCGGCCTCCTTGCAGAACCCACCTTGACAAGGCCCGTGCCGACAAATTACTTTATGCTTAAAATAATTCGGGCGAGAGCTCGGCACACGGCGCGGCGCGCGAAAGCGAGGGATCATGCGCATAGTCTGTATCGGTGGCGGCCCGGCGGGTCTCTATCTGGGCCTGCTGATGAAGCGCCGGCATCCGGAGCACGTCATTTCGGTCGTCGAGCGCAACAAGCCCTACGATACGTTCGGCTGGGGGGTCGTGTTCTCCGATGCCATGATGTCCGCGATGCGGCTTGYCGACCCCGAGAGCGCCGCCGAGATCGAGGACGCCTTCAATCACTGGGACGATATCGAGCTCGTCTTCAAGGGCACGCGCCAGCGTACGACCGGCCATGGCTTCATCGGTATCGGGCGCAAGCATCTGCTCAACATCCTTCAGAGGCGCTGCGAGGCGCTGGGTGTCGAGCTCGTCTTCGAGCGCGACGTCGAGTCCGATCTCGAATTTCCCGACGCCGACCTGATCGTCGCCTGCGACGGCGTCAATTCCAGAATCCGCGCCCGCTATTCCGAGCAATTCCAGCCCGACATGGTGATCCGGCCGAACCGCTACATCTGGCTCGGCACCAAGAAGGCGTTCGACGCCTTCACGTTCGATTTTCAGAGGACCGAGCACGGCTGGTTCCAGGCGCACATCTACAAATTCGATGCGGAGACCTCGACCTTCATCGTCGAGACCACGGAAGAGGCCTACAACGCCCACGGGCTTGGCGAGCTCGATCAGCAGGCGTCGATCGATTTCTGCGAAAAGATCTTCGCCGAGACGCTCGACGGCGCGAAGCTCCTGACCAATGCCCGCCATCTGCGCGGCTCGGCCTGGCTCAATTTCAGCCGCCTGATCTGCGGCAAATGGAGCGTGTTCAACGGCAAGTCTCATGTCGTGCTGATGGGAGATGCCGCGCACACCGCGCATTTCGCGATCGGGTCGGGCACCAAGCTCGCGCTCGACGACGCCATCGAGCTCGCCAACCAGTTCGATCGCCATGGTCACGGTCGCGCCGGCATCGAAACCGTGCTCGAGGCCTATGAGGAGGTGCGCCGTGTCGACGTGGCGCGCATCCAGAACGCGGCGCGCAACGCCATGGAATGGTTCGAGGTGGTCGGCCGGCGTTATGCCGACACGCTCGAGCCGCCGCAATTCTTCTATTCGATGCTGACGCGCTCTCAGCGTATCAGCCACGAAAACCTTCGCCTGCGCGACCGCACCTGGCTGGAAGGTTTTGAGCGCTGGTTTGCCGCGCGCTCGGGCATCGCCGTCAAGGACGGCGAGCGGGTGCCGCCGCCGATGCTGACGCCGCACCGCGTGCGCGGCCTTTCGCTCGCGAACCGCATCATGGTGTCGCCGATGGCGATGTATTCGGCCGAGGACGGGCTCATCAACGACTTCCACATCGCTCATCTCGGCGCGCGCGCCATGGGCGGCGCTTCGTTGATCTTTGCCGAGATGACCTGCGTCTCGCCGGATGCGCGGATCACGCCGGGCTGCCTCGGGCTCTGGAACGACGCGCAAGAAGCGCAGTGGCGCCGGCTGGTCGAGCTGGTCCACAGTCTCGGACACGCCAAGGTCGGAATCCAGCTCGGCCATGCCGGGCGCAAGGGCGCGACCAGAGTGCCATGGGAAGGGATCGATCAACCCCTTGAATCCGGAGAATGGCCTCTGATCTCCGCGTCGGCCTTGCCGTATTTGCCCCACAGCCAGTTGCCGCGGGCGATGGACCGCAGCGACATGGACCGCGTGCGCGACGATTTCGTCGCGGCGACACATCGCGCCGCTGCCGCCGGCGTCGAGTGGCTCGAGCTGCATTGCGCCCACGGTTATCTTCTGTCGAGCTTCCTGTCGCCGCTGACCAACCGGCGCACGGACGCATACGGCGGCAGCCACGAGAACCGCGCGCGCTTTCCGCTGGAGGTGTTCAAGGCGATGCGCGCGGTCTGGCCGTCCGAACGGCCGATGTCGGTGCGCTTGTCTTGCCACGACTGGACCGAAGGCGGCAACATCCCGGCCGATGCGGCGATCTTCGCCGCGATGTTCAAGGAGGCGGGGGC
>NZ_JBFUES010001165.1:0-2118 GCF_056403875.1 Bradyrhizobium sp. P2_E8 | reverse complement strand
TCGGAATCGTCGATCGACTGGTTCTGGCAGACCATGCAGCGCAGCTCGCGCGACAAGTCGCGCGCGCGCGTCTCCTTCGCCGGATCCGACATGATCTCGTCGGGCTGCACGGCATGCACCGCAGGCGAAGCCAGCAGCGCAAGCGCGACGAACGCGGCCATCATCCGGCGCATCGGATCACTCCGCCGGCTGCAGGCGCTGCTTGGCCCGCGCCGGTTTTGGCGCGCCGACCCGCAGGCGGCGGTCGGACAGCGACAGCACGCCGCCGAAGGCCATCAGCACCGGACCCCACCAGATCAGCAGCACCAGCGGCTTGTGATAGATGCGCACCGCAATCGCGCCCTCAGCGTTGGCATCGCCCAGCGAGATGTAGAGCTGGCTGGCACCACGGGTCAGCAGCGCGGCCTCCGTGGTGGAGGAGCCGCGGGTGGTGAAGCTGCGCTTGGACGGCGTCATGACGCTCAGCGCCTCACCGTTGCGGCTGACGTTGAACTCGGCGATCATCTCGCGGTAGTTAGGGCCCTGACGCTGAAACAATCCGTCGAGCTTGACGTCGTAGCCGGCGACATGGGCGACGTCGCTCTGCTTCATCGTCGCGATGTATTCGCTGTTCCAGGTGGTTTCGCAGACGATCCCGATCAGCGCGACGCCGAGGCCGGCATGCGCCAACGCCGAGCCCCAGGCCGAGCGCGGCAGGCCGCGCGTCCGGTGCAGCACCGTTGCGAACGGCAGACGAACCAGGCCCGTCCGCTCGACCAGATCGGTGACGGCGCCGGCGATGACGAAGACGCCAAGGCCGATCGCGAGCGGTGCGAGCGCGCTGCCACCACGCGTCCAGGCCCAGACGATGGCGACGACAACTAGCCCGGCAACGCCAGCCGCGAGCAGGCGCTGGGTGACGCCGAGCAGATCGCCGCGCTTCCACGCCAGCATCGGCCCGAACGGCACGGCGAGCAGCAGCAGCGTAAACAGCGGTGCGAAGGTGAGGTTGTAGAACGGCGCGCCGACCGACATCTTGAAGTCGGCGAGCATCTCCATCGCCAGCGGATAGAGCGTGCCGAACAGCACGACCGCGCAGGCGACGGTCAGCAGCAGATTGTTCAGCACCAGAGCGCCCTCGCGCGAGATCGGCGCGAACAGGCCGCCCTGCTTCAACGACGTCGCGCGGCCCGCGAACAACGACAGGCTGCCGCCGATGAACAGGCAGAGGATCAGCAGGATGAACACGCCGCGGGTCGGATCGGTGGCGAAGGCATGCACGGAGGTAATGACGCCGGACCGCACCAGGAAGGTGCCGAGCAGCGACAGCGAGAAGGTCAGGATCGACAACAGGATGGTCCAGACCTTCAGCGCGTTGCGCTTCTCCATCACCAGCGCCGAATGGAGCAGCGCGGTGCCGGCAAGCCACGGCATCAGCGAGGCGTTCTCGACCGGATCCCAGAACCACCAGCCGCCCCAGCCGAGTTCGTAATAGGCCCAGTAGGAGCCCATCGCGATGCCGAGCGTCAGGAAGATCCACGCAACCAGCGTCCACGGCCRCACCCAGCGCGCCCACGCGGCGTCGATCCGTCCCTCCATCAGCGCCGCGATGGCAAAGGAGAACGAGATCGAGAAGCCGACATAGCCGAGATAGAGCATCGGCGGATGCACGGCGAGACCGATGTCCTGCAGCACCGGATTGAGATCGCGTCCCTCGATCGGCGGGCTGGCGATACGCAGGAACGGGTTCGAGGTCACCAGGATGAAGAGATAGAAGGCGCTGGCGATCCAGGCCTGCACGGCGAGCACATGCGCGCGCAGCGACAGCGGCAAATTGTTGCCGAACGCCGCGACCAATCCGCCGAACAGCGCCAGGATCGACACCCACAGCAGCATCGAGCCTTCATGGTTTCCCCACACGCCGGTGATCTTGTAGAGCAGCGGCTTCATGGAGTGGGAATTCTCGTAGACGTTGGCAACGGAGAAATCCGAATTCACATGCAGCATCACCAGCTCCACAAACGAGGCGCCGACGAACAGCAACTGCGCCAGCGCTGTGAAGCGCGCGACGTTCATCAGCGCATCGTCGCGCAGCCGCGCGCCGATCAGCGGCAAGATGGATTGGATCAGCGCCAGCCC
>NZ_JBFUES010001164.1:0-2120 GCF_056403875.1 Bradyrhizobium sp. P2_E8 | reverse complement strand
TATGCGTACCGACGGCGTGCAGATCGATCCGTCCGCGATCACCCAGGCGCGCAAGGTGATCGGCGAGGATTACGGCAACGCCTACGTGCCGGAGGCCCCGCGCCAGTACCAGGCCAAGGCCAAGAACGCCCAGGAAGCGCACGAAGCGATCCGCCCGACCGACATGTCCCGCCGCCCGGACAGCATGAGCCGCAAGCTCGATTCCGATCAGGCGCGGCTCTACGAGCTGATCTGGAAGCGCACCATCGCGAGCCAGATGGAAGCGGCCGAGCTCGAGCGCACCACCGTCGACATCACCGCGAAAGTGGGCGGCCGCACGCTGGAGCTGCGCGCCACCGGCCAGGTCGTCAAGTTCGACGGCTTCCTCGCGCTCTACCAGGAAGGCCGCGACGACGAGGAGGACGAGGACTCCCGCCGCCTGCCCGCCATGAGCGCCGGCGACGGCCTGAAGCGGCAGTCGCTCGCCGTCACCCAGCATTTCACCGAGCCGCCGCCGCGCTTCTCGGAAGCCTCGCTGGTCAAGCGCATGGAGGAGCTCGGCATCGGCCGGCCCTCGACCTATGCCTCGATCCTCCAGGTCCTGAAGGACCGCGGCTACGTCAAGCTCGAGAAGAAGCGCCTGCACGGCGAGGACAAGGGCCGCGTCGTGGTCGCGTTCCTCGAAAGCTTCTTCAGCCGCTACGTCGAGTACGACTTCACCGCCAATCTGGAAGAGCAGCTCGATCGCATCTCCAACAACGAGATCTCCTGGCAGCAGGTGCTGAAGGATTTCTGGAGCGGCTTCATCGGCGCCGTCGACGAGATCAAGGACTTGCGCGTGGCGCAGGTGCTTGATGTGCTCGACGACATGCTCGGACAGCACATCTACCCGCCCCGCGCCGACGGTGGCGACATCAGGCAGTGCCCGAGCTGCGGCAACGGCAGGCTCAATCTCAAGGCCGGCAAGTTCGGCGCCTTCGTCGGCTGCTCGAACTATCCGGAGTGCCGCTACACCCGCCAGCTCGCCGCCGACAGCGAGGCGACCGCCGACCGTTCGCTCGGCCAGGATCCCGACACCGGCTTCGACGTCTGGGTCAAGGCCGGCCGCTTCGGGCCCTATATCCAGCTCGGCGAGCAGAAGGATTATGAGGAAGGCGAGAAGCCGAAGCGCGCAGGCATCCCCAAGGGCACCTCTCCGAGCGATGTCGAACTTGAGCTTGCGCTGAAACTGTTGTCGCTGCCGCGCGAGATCGGCAAGCATCCCGAAACCGGTCAGCCGATCACCGCCGGCCTCGGCCGCTTCGGGCCGTTCGTGAAGCACGAGAAGACCTATGCCAGCCTCGAGGCCGGCGACGAAGTCTTCGACATCGGCCTCAACCGCGCGGTGACGCTGATCGCGGAAAAGGTCGCCAAAGGCCCGAGCCGCCGCTTCGGCGCCGACCCCGGCAAGGCGATCGGCGATCATCCGACGCTCGGCACCGTCACCGTGAAGAGCGGCCGCTACGGCGCCTATGTCACCGCGGGCGGCGTCAACGCGACGATCCCGGCCGAGTTCGAAAAGGACACCGTCACGCTGCCGCAGGCGATCGCGCTGATCGACGAGCGCGCAGCCAAGGGCGGCGGCAAGACCAAGGCGAAGAAAGCCGCGAAGCCGGCCAAGGCCAAGAAGGCCGCGGCGAAGGCCGCGGACGGCGATGATGCCGCGCCCAAACCCAAGAAACCGGCCGCGAAGAAAGCCGCGGCCAAATCCGAATCCACCAGCAAGGCGCGCGCCGCCGTGTCGTCGACCGCAAAGACGTCGCCGACCAAGGCCGCCGCCACCAAGGCTCCGGCCAAGAAGAGTGCCGGCAAGAATTAGAGGTTAAGTGAAACGCACGAATGACCGTGGCTTTCCCGACAGGCAAGCCATCGTCGCCTTCATCAAGGCAAATCAAGGAAACGTCGGCACCCGCGAAATTGCGCGCGAGTTCGGCCTGAAGAACGCCGATCGCGTCGAGCTCAAGCGCATGCTGCGCGAGCTCGCCGACGACGGGACCATCAAGAAGAAGCGCCACAAGGTCTCGGAACCAGACACCCTACCGTCGACGCTGGTCGGCGACATCACCGGCCGCGACTCCGATGGCGAGCTGATCGCCTCCCCC
>NZ_JBFUES010001163.1:0-2129 GCF_056403875.1 Bradyrhizobium sp. P2_E8 | reverse complement strand
GACCTCATCGGATTGGAACCTCCCGTTATGCTGTTCTTCTGGACGAAGGGCGGCCAGATCTGCCGCCCTTGTCAGGCTTACGGCTTTGCCGTCGCGGTCGCCGCCTTGCCGGACGGGTTACCAAAGAACCGGAAGAAATCCGAGTCCGGCCGCAGCAGGAAGCGGGTGTCATTCGACTTCAGCCCGTTCTCGTAGGCCGTCATCGACCGGTAGAAGGCGAAGAAGTCGGCATCCTTGCCGTAGGCTTCCGCGAACAGGCGGTTGCGCTCGGCGTCGCCGACGCCGCGGGTCTGCTCGGCCAGCGACCTGGCTTCCGCCTCGATCACGGTCGCCTCGCGGTCGGCCTTGGAACGGATCTCCTGTGCCTTCTGGCCGCCCTGCGCCCGGAACTCGGCGGCTTCCCGCTCGCGTTCCGTCTTCATGCGCTGGTAGACCGCCTGGCTGTTCTGCTCCGGCAGGTCGGCGCGCCGGATCCGGACGTCGACGACCTGGATACCGTAACCGTCGGCCTCGCGATCGAGCTGGTCGCGGATGCGCAGCATCAGCTTCTCGCGGTCGTCCCGCACCACGTTGATGAAGGTGACCTCGCCGAGCACGCGGCGCAGCGCCGCGTTCAGAAGCGTGGTGAGCTGGATGTTGGCGGCCTGGATTGAACCGACGCTCTGATAGAAGCGCAGCGCATCCTTGATGCGATAGCGCGCGAAGGCGTCCACCACGAGCCGCTTCTGGTCGGATGCGATCGCTTCCTGCGACGGGTTCTCCAGATCGAGGATCCGCTTGTCGATGTTGATCACCGAGTTCCACGGCGCCTTGAAGTGCAGGCCGGGATCGGTGACGACGTCGACGGGCTTGCCGAACTGAAGCACGATGGTCTGCTCGGTCTGCTGCACCGTGAACAACGACATGTAGCCGACGATCACGACGAGCAGGAGCCCGAGGAGGGTGACGATACCTGTGACCGGAGACCTCATCGGCTGCCTCCGCCCGTTTGCTGACCGGCGGCAGGAGGCCGCTTCGTCGTCAATTCGCCGAGCGGCAGATAGGGCACGACGCCCTGGCCCGAGGGCCCGCCGTCATAGACGAGCTTGTCCGCGCCGCCGAGCACGCGCTCCATCGTCTCCAGGTAGATCCGTTCACGCGTCACGTCGGGCGCCTTCTTGTATTCCTCGTAAACCTTCAGGAAGCGCGAGCTCTGGCCCTTGGCCTCGGCAACCGCCTGCTCCTTGTAGCCTTCGGCGGCCTGCATGATCTGCGCCGCGCGTCCGCGCGCCTGCGGCACCACCTGGTTGGCGTAGGTCTGTGCTTCGTTCTGCAGCTGCTCGAGATTGGCGCGCGCCGCCTGCACGTCGCGGAAGGCGTCGATCACCTGCGCCGGCGGATCGACCTTCTGCATCTGCACCTGGCTGATCTGAATGCCGGCGCCGTAGCTGTCCAGAGTCCTCTGGATCAGTTCCTGCACGCCCTGTTCGGTGACGTTGCGTGCACCGGTGAGGATCGGCTGGATCTGCGAGCGGCCGATCACCTCGCGCATCGCGCTCTCGGCGACCGCCTTCACGGTGCCTTCGGGGTTCTGGATGTTGAAGAGGAAGTCGCCGACGCCGGCGGTGTCGGGCTTGATGCGCCACAGCACGGTGAAGTCGACGTCGACGATGTTCTCGTCACCGGTGAGCATCAGGCTCTCTTCCGGCACGTCGCGAATGGAGCGGCCGCGCCGCGCCGGATCGTCGATCAGCGTCATGCCGATGGAGATGGTCGAGACGCGCAGCGCCTTGGGCAGCAGCACTGTCTCGATCGGATAGGGCAGATGATAATTCAGGCCCGGATCCACGGTGCGGACATGCTTGCCGAAGCGCAGCACGACGCCGCGCTCTTCGGACTGCACGCGGAAGAAGCCCGACAGCAGCCAGAACGCGACGATGATCAGGATGATCAGCGTGATGCCGACGCCAGAGAAATAGCCACCCGGCATGATCTGCTGGAGGCGGTCCTGGCCACGCCGCAGAAGGTCTTCCAGATCCGGCGGCCTCGGCCCGACCGGTTGCGGGCCTGAGCCCCATGGTCCCTTTGGACCCGAGCCCCATGGGCCACCGCCCTGATTCTTCCACGGCATTCGACGCTCTCCTCGGCAG
>NZ_JBFUES010001162.1:0-2131 GCF_056403875.1 Bradyrhizobium sp. P2_E8 | reverse complement strand
GTGCTACACGAGCCAGGATTTTCGCGAAGGGCTCGATGCTTTCCTCAACAAGCGCGCGCCGCAATGGCGCGGCCAATAGGGCGGGCCGATGCAAAGCGATCGATCGCAATCCACCTCTCGCCGTTCGGGACCGCTTGCCGGCCTCAAGGTCATCGATCTCACCCATGTCATGGCGGGCCCGACCTGCACGTTGATGCTCGCCGACATGGGCGCCGACGTCATCAAGATCGAGAAATGGCCGAACGGTGACGACACCCGCCATTCGGTGCCGCCGAAGATCGGCGAGGAGGCAGCCTCGTTCCTGATGATGAACCGCAACAAGCGTGGCATCGTGCTGGACCTCAAGACCGATGGTGGCAAGAAGGTGCTGCGGCGGCTGATCGCCGACGCCGACGTGCTGGTCGAGAATTTCGCGCCGGGCGCCATGGACCGCCTCGGCTTCGGCTACGAAGAACTGCACAAGCAGCATCCAACGCTGATCTACTGCTCGCTCTCGGGGTTCGGCCGCACCGGCCCCTACAAGCACCGCCGCGGCTTCGATCTGGTCGCGCAGGCGATGAGCGGCATCATGAGCTTCACCGGTGAGCGTCCGGATGGGCCGCCGGTGAAGTGCGGCCCGCCACTGTCCGACATCACCGCCGGCCTGCTCGCGAGCATGGGCATCCTTGCCGCCTATACGCATCGCCTCAAGACCGGCGAAGGGCAGTGGGTCGAGACCTCGCTTTACGAGGCGGCCCTGGTGCAGACCTACTGGCAATCCACGATCGCGCTGGCCGCAGGCACCGCGCCCCGCGCGATGGGCTCGGCGCATCCGCTCAACGCGCCGTATCAGGCCTTCGAGGCCTCGGACGGCTGGCTGGTGGTCGGCGGCGCCAACAAGAAGCATTGGCTCTTGATGCTCGAGGCGCTCGGTGCAAGCGAGCTTGCCGCCGATCCGCGCTTCCTCACCGGGGCCGACCGCATGGCGAACCTGAAGGAGCTCGAGGCCGTCCTGAGCGAGCGCTTCCGCACCCGTTCGCGGGCACATTGGCTCGCGGCGCTCGACGAGAAAGGCGTGCCGTGCGGCCCGGTGCACGACATGCTGGAGGCGCTGAGCGATCCGCAGACGCTGGCGCGCGAGATGGTCGTCGAGGTCGAGCATTCCACGCTCGGTCCCGTGAAGACGATCGGGCTTCCGGTCAAGTTTTCGGAGACCCCAGGCAAAGTGCGCATCGGTGCGCCGGTCTACGGTGAGCACACAAGCGAGGTGCTGGCCGAGCATGGGTTCGACCAGAAGCAGATCGAAGCGCTCGAACAAGAAGGCGCAATCGTCCTGGCACCAGGGAGGCGCGAGGAACGCGTCGCCTGACCGGACGTCGATACAACGAATAAAACAGAACATAAAAAGCTGGAGGAAATCATGGGTCGGACGTCAACACTTCTGCTCTCCGCAGCCGCGGCCGTGCTCGCCGGCACAGTCCCGGCGTGTGCAGCCTGGCAACCGCAGAAGCCGATCGAGTTCGTGGCCACCGCCGGGCCGGGCGGCGGCACCGACAATCTCGCCCGCGCGGTGCAGAACATCGTCACCAAGTACAAGCTGACGGAGCAGCCCATCGTTGTCGTCAACAAGGGCGGCGGCAGCGGCGCCGAAGGCTATGTCTACGGCAAGGCGTCCGCAGGCGATCCCTACAAGGTGATCTTCGGAACGTCGAACGCCTGGCAGCAGCCGCTCGTCTCCAAGGTCGCCTTCAACTACACCGATCTCACCCCGATCGCGGCGATGGCGCAGGACGAGTTCCTGCTCTGGGTCAAGCAGGACGCGCCCTACAAGAATGCGGGAGACTATCTGAAGGCGGCCGCATCGGGCGAATTCAAGATGGGCGGTGCGCAGTCGAAGGACACCGACGAGGTGCTGACCCGCATGATCGAGAAGGCCGGCAAGGTCAAGCTAACCTACATCCCCTTCAAGAGCGGCGCCGAGACCGCCGTGCAGCTCGCCGGCGGACATCTCGACTCCCACGTCAACAATCCCAGCGAGAGCCTCGGGCAATGGCGTGGCGGCACGCAGCGACCGCTTTGCGTTTTCAGCCCGAAGCGGCTGCCGCAGGGCCCCAAGGTCACCGCGACCGAAGGCTGGAGCGACGTTCCGACC
>NZ_JBFUES010001161.1:0-2132 GCF_056403875.1 Bradyrhizobium sp. P2_E8 | reverse complement strand
GCGCAAGGGGATGTCGAAATACCTGCCGTGGTGCTCGGACCCGGCGTCCCTGAACATCGGGAAGATCGCGGCGACGGCCTCCTCGAACACTTCCTTCTTGGTCTCCATGTCGCGGCCGAACGGTTCGAGCTCGGTGATGGAGGCGCTCTCGCCCATGCCGAATTCGCAGCGGCCGTTGGAGAGCAGGTCGAGCACCGCGACGCGCTCGGCAACGCGCGCGGGATGATTGGTGGTGARCTGGAGAATGCCGTGGCCGAGCCGGATGTTCTTCGTGCGCTGGCTCGCCGCGGCCAGGAACGATTCCGGCGAGGGCGAGTGCGAATATTCCTCGAGGAAGTGATGCTCGACGACCCAGGCATGGTCGTAGCCAAGCTTGTCGGCGAGTTCCATCTGCGAGAGTGCGTTCTGGTAGAGCTTGAGCTCGTCGCCCGCCACCCAGGGCCGCGGCAGTTGCAGCTCATAGAAGATGCCGAACTTCATGACGCCTCTCCCGCTTATTTTTGTTGCGGCATCTTAATGAGCGGGGCGGCGCTGTCTACGCAGTCGCAATTCCGCCTTGCGGGAGAACACGCCGCACGGCGCGGCGGCCATTCAGGATCGCACCAATGAAGGTGAAGCGCACCAGCCAATGATAGCTTGCCAGCATCGCCGGAATTGCGACGACGAGAATGACGGCAAACTTGATCAGCCCGGGCCAGTCGAGTTGCGACAGCACGACCTGCAGCGCCATCACGATCGGCATGTGGATCAGATAGAGCCAGTAGGACGCATCGGCGAGGTAGCGCCAGATCGGGCTGAAGCCGGACATGAAGCGAAGCGCGAGACCGATGGCCGCGAAGGTCGAGATCCAGATCGCCGGTGCATAGAGGATCGCGGAGACAAGCCTGAGCGTGGCAGCGCTGAAGGGCAGTTTCGGCGCACCCGGCGCGGACAGGATCACACCCGAGAGCACGAAGCTGATCAGGATCAGCACGACCGCAAGCAGGAGATGCGGGAGCCAGCGTCGCTCGAGCAGCCGCAGCAGATCGACCTGCCGATGCAACAGCCAGCCGACCCCGAAGGCGGTGCCGAAGCCGATCCAGGCCTGCGCGTTGGTGATGAGCGACTGATCCGGGGTCCTCACCCCCATCACATTGATCCAGCGCTCGTCGAGACAGAAAGCGATGCCGATCGGGATCGCCAGAAGCAGGGGGGCCAGCGGGCTTCGCACGATCCCAGCGAAGACACGGTCGATGACCGTTCGCAGCGTGGCGGAGGCATCAAGCCAGACAATTGCGCCGCGCAGCAGGAGCATCGCAACGTAGAGCTCCAGCAGCACATAGAGGAACCAGAGATGCGTCAGGGGGAAATTCGGCAGCACCGGCGGCCAATTGCGCATGCCGGAAGTCGGACCCCCATTGGGAAAGCCGGAGGCCCAGATGACCACCAGAGCCATAGGCGTAAACACGATCGGCCAGCCGATCACGAACGGGAGCCCGATCCGCTGCAACCTGTCCCTGACAAAGCCCCAGCTCCCCCGGCGATGGAAGCTCATGCGGGCAAAGAAACCGGCCATCAGGAAGAAGGTCGTCATCCGGAAGACGTGGATGGTGAAGGTCAGCAGGCCCAGGAGGAGGCTTGGATTGGTGTCCTGGATGAACCAGAACCGGGGCGTGGCGGGCACGAACGACATTGCCGCGTGCAGGACGATGCCGAGCAGAAGGGCGCCGCCCCTGAGCGCATCAAGGGCGTGCAATCGTTCCGATGCGGGGGCGGCGGCGGTCGAATGGGACATGGACGGGGCTCGTGCTGGCTGGTGAGGGGTTTCTCGCCGGACAGTCTGCCCAATCGGGGCGCGGCCCTCTCGCCCGATCCAAAAATCGGCTAGCCGATTTCTCGGCGCGGCTGGCTGATCCCGGGATCGCAGTCGGTTTCCGGCGGGGTCAGCGCCTCGCGCCGGAATTCGGTCGGGGTCACGCCGGTCTCGGCCTTGAAGGCGCGATTGAACGGTCCGATCGACTGGAAGCCTGCATCCATGGCGATGGTCAGCACCGGGACCTCCCGTTGCGTCGCATCGGACAGTGCGGCCTTCGCATCCTCGATGCGATAGCGGTTCAGGAACGCATTGAAGTTGCGATAGCCCAGCCCTTCGT
>NZ_JBFUES010001160.1:0-2136 GCF_056403875.1 Bradyrhizobium sp. P2_E8 | reverse complement strand
TCCATGTAGTGGGTCGAGACCAACACGGTGAGGCCGTCGGCGGCGAGCGCATGGATCTCGTTCCAGAAATCGCGCCGTGCCTTGGGATCGACACCCGCCGTCGGCTCGTCGAGCAGCAGCAGCTTCGGACTGGGCAGCGTACAGGCACCGAGCGCCAGCCGCTGCTTCCAGCCGCCGGAGAGCTCGCCGGCAAGCTGCTCCTCGCGCCCCGAGAGCCCGAGCCGCTTGACCATGTCACGCGCCGCGCCGCGTGCATCGGCAAGGCCATAGAGCCGCGCGACGAATTCGAGGTTCTCGCGCACCGACAGGTCCTGGTAGAGGCTGAAGCGCTGGGTCATGTAGCCGACCTGGCGCTTGATCTTTTCGGCATCGCGCCGGATGTCGTAGCCGAGGCAGGTGCCCTCGCCGCTGTCGGGCGTCAGCAGGCCGCAGAGGATGCGGATGGTGGTGGTCTTGCCCGAGCCGTTGGGACCGAGGAAGCCGTAGATCGAGCCGCGCTTCACCTGCATCGACAGATCGTGCACGACCTCGCGGCCGCCGAACGACTTCGTCAGGCCCTTGACGTCGATTGCGATGCCGTTGCCGCCGTTCATCGCTTGTCCGCCATCGGAGTTTTTGGATTGAGATAGACGTCGATCGGCTGCCCGACGCGCAAGGCATCGGGGCGCGAGGGCCGCGCCTGGATCAGGTAAACGAGCTTGTTGCGCTCATCGAGGCTGTAGATCACCGGCGGGGTGTATTCGGCCGAGGTCGCGATGAAATAGATCTTGGCGGTCAGGTCGGCGGCGCAATTGTCGCAGCCGATCCGGACCGTGTCGCCGATCGCAAGCTTGGGCAGCTCGGTCTCCGGCACGAAGAAGCGCAGCTTCATGTTGCCGGGCGGCATGATCGAGAGCACCGGCCGCTGCGCCGCCACCATCTCGCCCTCGCGGAAATAGATCTGCTGGATGGTGCCGGCGACCGGCGCAAAGCCCCTGCGCCGCGCCATCCGCGTCTCCGACGTCGCTACCCGCGCTTCCGCCACGCGCAAGGCGGACACCGCGGAATCGAGATTGGCCTGCGTGCCCGAACCGGTCTTGTTCAGCGAGGCCGCACGGTCATAGGTCTGCTGCGCGTTGGCGAGCGTCGCCTTGTTCTGGTTGAGATCGGCAAGCTGGAGATCGTCGTCGACGGAATAGAGGGCGTCGCCGACCTTGACCTCGTCGCCCTCGCGGACGCTCAGCTTCGTCACCCGGCCCGCTTCATCCGGGCTGACGAAGATCATGTCGGCCTCGACCCAGCCCTGGAAGCCGGGATCGCGCTTCTCGTTGCAAGCCGCCAGCGCGGTTGCGAGCACCAGAACCGCGATCGAACAGAGGCGCGGCAGATACCCCTGTCGACCCCTCACCCTGAGGAGCCGCGAAGCGGCGTCTCGAAGGGCGAGGAGCCACAGCGGGGCCTGCATCCTTCGAGACGCGCGTTCCGCGCTCCTCAGGATGAGGTGAGAGATGGTTCGCGACGACCTCATGTCGTCCTCCGTTCGCCAAAAATCAAATCGAGATGGACGCGCAGCATGTCCCGCGCGTCGAGCGGCGCGTGCCGCTCAAACAGGCTCTGCCAGATCACCGCGATCATCGCGGGCGCGATCAGGATCTGCGGATAGCGCGCAAGGTCCTTCTCGCGGATCTCGCCGCGGGCGATGCCGAGTTCGATCAGCGCGCGCATGGCGGCGACCCCGCGCGAGACCACCTCGCGATAGTAGAAGTCGGCGACGGAAGGAAAGCGCGGCCCCTCCGCCACGATCAGGCGCACGAGATCGCCGCGCCTGGTGCCGATCACCTCCTTGAGGAAGTTGCCGGCGAAGGCTTCGATGAGGTCGCGCACCGAGCCCACCGGCGGCGGCAGCGTCGTCAGCCGCGCCACCACAGGCACGATCACGACGCGCACCAGCTCCTCGAACATCGATTCCTTGTCCTTGAAGTGCAGGTAGATCGTGCCCTTCGCGACGCCGGCCCGCCTCGCAATGTCGTCGAGCCGCGTCGCGGCAAAGCCGCGCGCAATGAACTCCTCCATCGCCGCCTCCACGATCGCCGCACGCCGCTCCGCCGCGCGTGTGGCACGGTTCGAGGCGGGCGCGGCTTCGGGCATGTGGCTTCC
>NZ_JBFUES010001159.1:0-2142 GCF_056403875.1 Bradyrhizobium sp. P2_E8 | reverse complement strand
TCCGCGAGCCGATCACCGGCGGTCAGGGCCAGATCTCCGGCAATTTCACCGTGCAATCGGCCAACGATCTCGCGATCCTCCTGCGCGCCGGCGCGCTGCCCGCGCCGCTGACGGTTGTCGAAGAGCGCACCGTCGGTCCGGGCCTCGGCCAGGATTCGATCGAGAAGGGCGAGCTTGCGGCTTACGTCGGCTCGATCCTGGTCATCATATTCATGCTGGTGACCTATCGCCTGTTCGGGGTGTTCGCCAACATCGCGGTGGCCATCAACGTCGCCATGATCTTCGGCCTGTTGTCGCTGCTCAACGCCACGCTGACGCTGCCCGGCATCGCCGGTATCGTGCTCACCGTCGGCATCGCTGTGGACTCCAACGTGCTGATCTACGAGCGCATCCGCGAGGAGCTGCGCGGCGGCCGCAACGCGATCTCGGCGATCGATGCCGGCTTCAAGCGGGCGCTCGCGACCATCCTCGATTCCAACATCACCACCTTCATTGCCGCCGCGGTGCTGTTCTACATCGGCACCGGCCCGGTGCGCGGCTTCGCCGTGACGCTCGGTATCGGCATCATCACCACGGTGTTCACCGCCTTCACCCTGACCCGGCTGATCGTCGCCGGGTGGGTGCGGTGGAAGCGGCCGCAGAGCGTGCCGATCTAGGAGCCTGATTGTGAATCACACCGTTCTCATCGGGCTCGGCGTCCTCATTGCCATTCTCACCGTGGTCGCGGCCCTCGGCTTGCTGCCGTCGCTGCGCATCGTCCCGGACAACACGCATTTCGACTTCACGCGATTCCGCCGCATCAGCTTCCCGATCTCGGCGGCGCTGTCGATCGTCGCCATCACGCTGTTCTTCACCCACGGCCTGAACCTCGGTATCGACTTCAAGGGCGGCACGTTGCTGGAGGTGCGGGCCAAGTCCGGCGCCGCCGACATCGCGGCGATGCGCACGACGCTGGATGGCTTGCGTCTGGGCGAGGTCCAGCTCCAGCAATTCGGCGGGCCCGAGAACGTCCTGATCCGCGTCGCGGAGCAGCCGGGCGGCGATACCGCCCAGCAGGCGGCCGTGCAGAAGGTCCGTACCGCGCTCGGCGATTCCATCGAGTACCGCCGCGTCGAGGTGCTCGGTCCGCGCGTCGCCGGTGAGCTCTTGGCCTACGGCATGCTCGGCCTGATGCTCGCGATCGTCGCGATCCTGATCTATCTCTGGTTCCGCTTCGAATGGCAGTTCGCGCTCGGCGCCATGATCGCCAACGTGCACGACATCGTGCTCACGATCGGCTTCATGTCGATCAGCCAGGTCGATTTCGACCTGACCAGCATCGCCGCGCTGCTCACCATTCTCGGCTATTCGCTCAACGACACCGTCGTCATCTACGACCGTATCCGAGAAATGCTGCGGCGTTACAAGAAGATGCCGATGCCGCAGCTGCTCAACGAGTCCATCAACTCGACGCTGTCGCGCTCGATCATCACCCACGTCACGGTGACGCTGGCGTTGCTGGCGCTCCTCCTGTTTGGCGGTCACGCCATCCACAGCTTCACCGCGGTGATGATGTTCGGCGTGGTGCTGGTCGGCACCTACACCTCGATCTTCATCGCGGCGCCGATCCTGATCTATCTCGGCGTCGGCGAGCATCGCGAAGATGCGCCCGATACGGCTACGCCGGCGAAGAAAAACAAGGCATGATCCGAACCGCACGCCCTCGCACGCGTTTGCGAGGGCAGTAAGCCCATTCGGACCAAGCTCATGACCGGCGATCCCAACGCACCGCATTTCCCGCGCTCGGCGCCGATCGAGGCCTATGGCAAGGGCGGCTTCGCCTTTGCCGGCATGTCGCACCGGGGATCGCTGCTCTGTCTGCCCGATGCGATCTGGGCCTGGGATGTGACGGACCCCGCGAAGATCGATCGCTATTCGCTGGATCGGGTCTTCACGGCCGCCAACAGCATCGACACGCTCCTGATCGGCACCGGAACCGGGGTCTGGCTGCCGCCGCCGGCGCTGCGGCAGGCCCTGAAGGCGGTGAGGGTGGTGCTGGACACCATGCAGACCKGCCCGGCCGTGCGTACCTACAACATCATGATCGGCGAACGACGCCGCGTTGCGGCCGCGCTGATCGCCGTGCCATGAGCAGCGCTGCAC
>NZ_JBFUES010001158.1:0-2143 GCF_056403875.1 Bradyrhizobium sp. P2_E8 | reverse complement strand
GGGCAGAGCTCCGGCCATTCCGCTCAGTCCAATAGTTTCTCTGCCGATTTCGCCACGAGCTGCGATCGCTTGCGCGGACCGCGCTCGACGAACAGCAGGCTCTGGCCGAAGATGAAGCAGTAGAACAGGAAGGCCTGCGCCTCGGCCTCCTCGGCCTCGAGGCCGGTCGCGCGATAGAGCTCGGCGACGTGCTTGAGCCGCGCGGCATCCACGCTCGCCACCGCCGCCGCGGCATTCTCGTCCGAACGGGCCCATTGCCGGATCGCGAGCTCGATCGCCATGCCCTCCGGGTTGAGCCGCTCCGAATAAAGCTGGATCACCGCCCTCAGCCGCTCGCGGGGCGCCTGCCCGTCGAGGCTCGTCTGCTGTGCGATGGACGCCGCGCGCCCCTCGCGCCAGCGTTCCAGCATGGCCCCGAGCAGTGCGGCGCGGTCGGCGAAGCGGCGGTAGAAGCCACCCTTGGTGACGCCGAGGTTCTTGGCGAGCACCTCGACCCTGACGCCCTCGACCCCCGAGCGGGCGAGCTCGGTAAACCCTGCCTCGACCCAGACATCGCCCTTGCCGTCGCTCATGAAGGAAGCCTCACCGGTTCTTGATACGGTGCCGTATTGCTAACGCGTCTGACGCTTGATACGCTACCGTATCAAGATCAACAAGCAGGGCAGGGAATGGCGATGGAGCGGGAGGCGACCTATCGCGGCACGGTCTATCCGTGGCAGTGCGATCATGTCGGCCACATGAACATCATGTGGTACGTCGGCAAATTCGATGAGGCCAACTGGAATCTGTTCGCCCGCCTCGGACTGACGCCGAGTTATTTGCGCTCCTCCGGCCGCGGCATGGCCGCCGTGCAGCAGAACATCAGCTACAAGCGCGAGCTGCTCGCCGGCGACATCGTCGAGATCCGCAGCCATCTGCTCGACGTCCGCGAAAAATCGATCCGCTTCCGGCACGATATGATCAATGCCGAGACCGGCGAGATCGCCGCTTTCTGCGAGATTACCGGCGTGCATATGGACCGAAGCAAGCGCAAATCAGCGCCGTTCGAGGATGCGATCCGCGAGGTCGCTCTTAGATATCTCACCGAACCGGCCGAGGCTTGAGCCATGACCGCGTTCGAGCCGAAGAACCCGGGCTATCGCGCCGCGGCCATTGCCATGTTCGACGGTCAGCCGGCGATGCGCACGCTTGGCGTCACGATCGTCCTCCTTGCGCCGGGCGAGGCCGAGCTGGCGATGCTGCACTCGCCCAAATTCACGCAGCAGAACGGATTTGTCCATGCCGGCATCATCACGGCCGGGCTCGACAATGCCTGCGGCGTTGCCGCCTTCACCCTGATGCCTGACAAGGCCGATATCCTCACCGTCGAGTTCAAGACCACGCTGCTCGCGCCCGCCCGCGGCGCGCGCTTCGTCTTCAAGGCCGAGGTGGTCAAGCCCGGCCGCACGCTGACCTTCTGCGAGGCCAGGGCCTTTGCCGAGCACGAGGGCAAGACCACGCTGATCGCCACCATGACCGGAACGTTGATGGCGATGCTGCCCCGCGTTGCTTCGCCCGAAGTGCGTGCGCCCCGTGCATAGCGGCGATTGACAAGCCTGCCGGCGCATCTCTTGATGCGCTTGTCATGCTCGCAAGTCTCGGCCTCATCCTGCTCTGCCAGTTGATCGGCGAAGCCGTCGTGCGCGGCCTCGGCCTGCCGCTGCCGGGACCCGTGCTCGGCCTGCTGCTGCTGTTGATCCTGCTGCTTGCACGCGACCGCTTTGCGCTGCTTGCGTGCGGGCCGTTGCGCAACGGCGGCGTAGAGACCGCCAGCAAGGGATTGCTGGCCCATCTGTCGCTTCTGTTCGTGCCGGCCGGTGTCGGCGTCGTGCAGAAGCTCGATCTGCTCGCATCCCACGGCGTCGCCATCATCCTCGTGCTCGCGCTCTCGGTGGTCGTCACGCTGCTTGCGACGGTGCTGACCTTCCGCCTCGTCAGCCGCCTCCTGAGGCAACAGGACGCGCGATGAAGGACAACCCGTTCTCGCTCTGGGTCTATCTCTCGCAGTCCCCCCTGCTGTGGCTGACCGTGACCCTGCTGGTCTATGCGAGCACGGATGCGGTGTCGCTGGCGAGCCGGCGCCATCCGCTCGCCAATCCCGTGC
>NZ_JBFUES010001157.1:0-2144 GCF_056403875.1 Bradyrhizobium sp. P2_E8 | reverse complement strand
GGCCGCCGGAGAGGTTCAACGTTCCGGCCTGGACCTCGATGGCGCCGGTGTTGGTGACCGCGGCCGAGATCGTGTTGAGGCCGGAGACCCCGTAGAGATTGCCGGCGTTGGTCAGATACCCGCCATTGATCGAGGAGACCCCGGACAGGTACAGCTTCGACGTGGCGTCGACCGTAACAGTCCCGCCGTCATTGGCGATCGTGACATCGGCCAGCTTCAGGATGCCGTGGTTGATCGCCTTGACATCGGCCGTGTTCACGATCAGGTCGCCGGAGACGTCGAGTTCGCCGTTGCTCACCTGGATCAGCGCGTGATTTGTGATGGTGTGCAGCGTCGCGGGATCGATCGTCAGCGTGCCGCCGGTGACTGTGATCGTGCCGGTATTGGTGATATCGGCGTTGTTGATCGCGCTCGTGCCGGTCGATTCCAGCGTGCCCGCGATCGTCAACGTGCCGCCGTCGATGACTGCACCGACGAGATCCAGCGTCGAGCCGGACGCGACCGAAACCGCGCCGGTGCCGTTGGTCACTGTCATCGAGATCAGCTTCAGCGTGCCGCCATTGATCGCGGCCAGCGTGCCGGTGTTGGTGACCGCCTCATGGTCGATGTCGAGTTCGGCGCCATTGGCCTGAAGCGTGCCGGCGTTGGCGATGGTGGCCGAGGTGATGGTGGTAAGCGTCAGCAGGCCGCCAACCGCTTCGATCAGGCTGTTGTTGGTGATGGCAGCATCGGTGATCGTGGTCGCCCCGGACGAATCCAGCGTGCCGGAAACGGAGAGTGCGCCGCCGGTCAGGGTCGCCCCCGCCAGTGTCAGCTTCTTGCTGGCATCGACCTTGACGGTGCCGCCATTGCCGATCGCGGCTCCCGCAATGGTGGCATCGTCGAGCGTCAGCGTGACGCCGTTTTCGACCGTGACCGTGCCCTCGTTCAGGGTTGCGTTGCCGTCGATCCTGCTTGCGCCGGTGACATCGATGGTGCCGCCGCCCTTGATGGTGCCGCCGCTGAGCGTGACGTCGTCCAGGGTCAACGCGGCATTGGCATCGACGATAACGTTGCCGCTCGAATTATCGACCGTCGAGCCCTGGTCGATCGTCAGCGCCCCGTTCGCCAGCACCTCGATGGTGCCGGCATTGGTGACGCTCTCATTGCTCAGCGCATTGCCGCTGCCGCTGATCTTGAAGGCCGCGTTGTTGTTCAGGATGCCGTCGCTCAGGACGGCGTTGCCGGTCAGGTCGATTTCACCGTTGCCGGTGATCACGCCTGTGCCGCGGATGCCGGCATTGAGGACGGGGCCACCCTCATCGTCACCGCCGCCGTTGCCGATAACCGGCCCAGCTCCGCTGATCGTCGCGCCGTTGACGGTCAGCTTGCCGCTGGCATCGACGGTGATGTGGCCGGCGTTGGTGACGCTGGAGCCCTGGTCGACGGTCAGCCAGCCATTCGCCAGCACCTTGATCGTGCCCGTGGCTGTGTTGGAGACGCTCTCGTGGGCGAACTCGGCCGTGCCCTTGACGTTGACCGTGCCGGAATTATTCAGCGCGCCGTTTTCAATCAGGCTGGTGCCGTCGAGCTCCAGCGTGCCCAGAATCGTGACGGTGCCGCCGTCGACCGTTGCGGTATCGACGACCAGCGTCGTGCCGGCATCGGCCTTCAGCGTGCCGCCGGCATTGTGGATCGTGGCCAGCATCTTCAGCGTGCCGCCCGACAGCTCGATCGTGCCCGAATTGGTGATCTTGGTGCCGCTGGCGAAATCACCGCCGCCCTGGAGTGTCAGATGGCCGGCATTGGTCAAAACGCTCGTGTCGAGGATCTCGGCCTTGCCGCCGACCGACATCGTGCCGGTCACAGCGTTGGTGAGGATCGAGTCCGCGCTCATGTTGAGCGCGCCTGATATCGTCAGCGAGCTCTGGTTGATCAGCTTCGGCGGCGGCCCGCCGAAATCGTTCATCGTCACCGACTTGGCGTAGGCCGCGCTGTCGATCGTCACCGGATAGGACGGCGTCAGGCCGTGCAGTTGATCGGTGATGACAATGACGTCGTCATTGATCGTCGGGAGGGTGCCGGTTTCCCAGTTCGCCGCGTCCTTCCAGAAGCCGCCGGAGGGCGCACCGGCGTGGTCGGTCGCGATCCACACCACCGCGGGC
>NZ_JBFUES010001156.1:0-2149 GCF_056403875.1 Bradyrhizobium sp. P2_E8 | reverse complement strand
GCCGACGCATCAACGCCATTTTCTTTCCTCCGGAATTTTCGCCGAAGCGTGCGCTTCGGCTCGTTATTTGAGCATGATCTGATCGGAAAACCGCTTCACACTTTTCCGGATCATGCGTCAGGTTTCGGCTCGTATATCCGCCAATTCACGCGCCATGGCAACAAAGCCCGATATCGGAACGGTCTCGGCGCGCCGCGTCGCATCGACGCCGGCGGCCTGCGCAAGCCGCGCCGGATCGACGCCCAGCGATTTCAGGCTCTGCCGCAGCATCTTGCGGCGCTGGCCGAAGGCGGCGGCCGCGACCTGTTCGAGCAGCTTGCGATCGCAAGCGAGAGGCTCGGTGCGCGGCACCAGGCGCACGACGGAGGAGGTCACCTTCGGCGGCGGCACGAAGGCGGACGGCGCAATGTCGAACAGGATCTTGGTCTCGCAGCGCCAGTTGGCGAGCACGCCGAGACGGCCATAGGCCTCTTCGTCCTCGCGCGCCACGATGCGCTCGCCGACCTCGCGCTGGAACATCAGGACCATCATGTCGTACCAGGGCGGCCACGGTTCGGTGGTGAGCCAGCCGATCAGAAGCTGGGTCGCGATGTTGTAGGGCAGATTGGCGACGATTTTTGCGCGTTCGCCATTGAGCAGCGGGCGCGGGTCGAAGGTCATGGCATCGCCGTGGACGATCTCGAGCCGGCCGGGATAGCGCGCGGAAATATCCTGCAAGGCGGGGATTGCGCGCTCGTCATGCTCGATGGCGATGACGCGCCTGGCGCCGAGCGCAAGCAGCGCACGCGTCAGCCCGCCCGGGCCCGGGCCGATCTCGACGATGGTGGAGTCATCCAGCGGCGCCGCCGCGCGTGCAATGCGCGCGGTGAGGTTGAGATCGAGCAGGAAATTCTGGCCGAGCGATTTGCGGGCCGACAGCGCGTGCTGGCGAATGACCTCGCGCAGCGGCGGGAGGTCGTCGATCGCGCTCATCAGGTTTTGGCAGCCGCCATGCGGCTGGCGAGCTGAAGCGCTGCAATCAGGCTCGCCGGATTGGCTTTGCCGGTGCCGGCGATGTCGAAGGCGGTGCCGTGATCGGGCGAGGTGCGGATGAAGGGCAGGCCGAGCGTGACGTTGACGGCGTCGTCGAAGGCGACCGTCTTGATCGGGATCAGCGCCTGGTCGTGATACATGCAGACCGCGCAGTCGTAGCTGTTGCGCGCAGCCTCGTGGAACATGGTGTCGGCGGGCAGCGGGCCTCTTGCGTCGATGCCGTCATTGCGCAACGCCTTGAGCGCCGGCGCAATCACCGTCTGCTCCTCGTGGCCGAGCGAGCCGTCCTCGCCGGCATGCGGATTGAGGCCGGAGATCGCGATGCGCGGCCTCGTGATGCCGAAGCGGGATTTCAGCTCGGCCGCGACGATGCGCACGGTCGAGACGATCAATTCGCTCGTCAGCTGGGACAGCGCGTCGCGCAAGGAGACGTGGATCGTCACGGGCACCACGGCGAGCCGCGGCGACCACAGCATCATCACCGGCTGCGGCACGCGGCCGTCCTCTGCGGCGAGCTCGGCGAGGAATTCGGTGTGGCCGGGATGGCGGAAGCCCGCGCGGTAGAGCACGCTCTTGGCGATCGGGTTGGTGACGACGGCGCCGGCGCGGCCGGCGCGGACATCGGCTACCGCCTGGCGGATCGAGGCGAGCGCGGCCGGCGCGCTCGAGGCGTCGGGCTGGCCGGGTTCGGCCGTTGCTTGCTCGCCGGTCGCAACCACGGGCAGGGCCTCGGTGAAGGCGGCCGCGGCCTCGCGCGCGCTCACGGAGGCGATCCGGATCTCGGCGCCGAGCGCCTTCCCCAGCGTCTTGGCGCGCCGCGCGATCAGCGCCTCGTCGCCGAGCAGGTAGAAGGCGGGCAGGTTCAGCTCGCGGCGCCGGAGCCAGGCCGCAACCGTGATGTCGGGGCCGATGCCGGCAGGCTCTCCCAGCGTCAGGGCGAGGGGCTTTGCTGCGTGGTTGGCCATCAGCGGTTGCGATATTCGATCATCGCCGCCTTGCGGAGCTCGTCGAGATAGGCCTTCTGGGTCTTCTCGTACTTCTCGGTGTACATCTTCTCGCGGATCTCGCGCTTCTTCGGCGTGTCGATCATGGTCGGCTTGCGCGAGCTCAGCACGAC
>NZ_JBFUES010001155.1:0-2150 GCF_056403875.1 Bradyrhizobium sp. P2_E8 | reverse complement strand
TCGACGCTCTCCTCGGCAGGGTCAAATTGCCCCCGCCCGCTTTGTCCGGTCCGGCTTTATAGGGGACAGGCAGGTCCCTTACAACGCAACCCGGGCTGTCTTTGCAGCTAAGCCCGGGGGCGGAAAAGTCAATGTTAACATTGGCGAATGCGGTTAATGGCGCGGCCGCCGACGATATGTCACATAGGAGAAATCGGCGCTGTCGTCCGGTCCGGCAGGATGACGGATGCGCGCCGTCTCCTCCCATTTTGCCGTGTCGATGCCGAAATGCGTGTCGCCTTCGGGGCGCGCATGCACTTCGGTGATTTCGAGGCGATCGGCACGATCCAGCCATTGCCGATAGATCTCGGCGCCGCCGATCACCGCGATCTCGGTGACCGAACGCCGCAGTGCATCGCCGCGCGCAACCGCCTCCGCATCCGCGGCCGATGTCGTGACGACGGCACCGGCGGCGCGATAGGCCGTGTCGCGCGTGATCACGATGTTGGTGCGGCCCGGAAGCGGTCGGCGCAGGGATTCGAAGGTCTTGCGGCCCATGATCACGGGCTTGCCGATCGTCAGCGCCTTGAAGCGCGCCATGTCGGATTTCTGCCGCCACGGGATCGCGCCGCCAGCGCCGATGACGCCGTTCTCCGCAATCGCGACGACGAAGACGATCTCCATCAGGTCTCGCTCCCCGCAAGCCGCGTCAGCGCAGGACCGGTGACGCGGCACAGCGTCCAGTCGTCCATCATGACGGCGCCGAGCGACTTGTAGAACGCGATCGACGGCGCGTTCCAGTCGAGCACCGCCCATTGCAGGCGCGACCAGCCATTCTCGACGCATTCCTTTGCGAGATAGACCAGCAGCGCCTTGCCGAGGCCTTTGCCCCGATGCGACGGCCGCACATACAGATCTTCGAGATAGATGCCGTGACGGCCGCTGAAGGTGGAGAAATTGGCGAACCAGACCGCAAAGCCGACCGCCTCGCCGTTCCACTCGGCGATCGCGCAATAGAGCTGCGGTCTGTCGCCGAACAGCGCGTCCGCGATGTCAGCCTCGGTCGCCTCGACCTCGTGCGAGAGCTTTTCRTATTCGGCGAGCTCGCGGATAAAGGAAAGAACGAGCCCGGCTTCCCCCGGACGCACGCGGCGGATGTTGAGCGACATCTGCGTCAGACCGCGACTTCCGCCTTGATGTGCGGATGCGGATCGTAACCGACGAGCTCGAAATCCTCGAAGCGGAAGGAGAAGATGTCCTTCACGTCGGGGTTGATCCGCATCACCGGCAGCGCACGCGGCGCGCGCGTGAGCTGGAGCTTCGCCTGCTCCAGATGGTTGGAATAGAGATGGGTGTCGCCGAACGAATGCACGAAGTCGCCGGGCTTCAGGCCCGTGACCTGCGCCACCATCATGGTCAGCAGCGCATAGGAGGCGATGTTGAAGGGCACGCCGAGGAACACGTCGGCCGAGCGCTGATAGAGCTGGCACGACAGCTTGCCGTTGGCGACATAGAACTGGAACAGGCAGTGGCACGGCGGCAGCGCCATCTTGTCCACCTCGGCCGGATTCCAGGCCGAGACGATCAGGCGGCGTGAATCCGGATTGCGCTTGATCATGTCGACGACGTTGGCGATCTGGTCGATGCTGCGTCCGTCCGGCGCCGGCCACGAGCGCCACTGATGACCATAGACCGGGCCGAGATCGCCATTGGCGTCCGCCCACTCGTCCCAGATGGTGACGCCGTTGTCGCGCAGATATTTGATGTTGGTGTCGCCCTTCAGGAACCACAACAGCTCGTGCACGATCGCCTTCAGCGGCAGCCGCTTGGTGGTCAGCATCGGGAAGCCGGCCGACAGATTGAAGCGCATCTGATGGCCGAATACCGAGAGCGTGCCGGTGCCGGTCCGGTCGGTCTTCTCGGCGCCGTCTGAAAGAATCCGCTCGAGCAGGTCCTGATACTGGTGCATGTGCCATAGAGCCTTTGGGGAGGCGGCGAACTTAGCGACCACCCCCGCGCTGCGACAGCGGCGATTCGCTGCCTGCACCGATTATACCCGGAAAAAGTGAGCGTTTCCGGTGCAAACGGCAAGGGGCGGAACCCACGTCCCGCCCCTCCTCTATCGGCTTGAAAGTGCTGCCTAACTTGCCGGCTTGAGCACCGGGGTCCAC
>NZ_JBFUES010001154.1:0-2152 GCF_056403875.1 Bradyrhizobium sp. P2_E8 | reverse complement strand
CAAGGGGAGAGGGAAGAGCGAACATGAGGTGAGAACCATGTGGCCTGACCGTCGACTGATCGATCTCTTCAAGACCGAACTCCCGATCGTGCTGGCGCCGATGGCCGGCGTGATGGATGCGGAGCTGGTGATCGCGGCTGCGCAGGGCGGGGCGCTGGGCTCGCTGCCCTGCGCGATGATCTCGGCGGAGAAGGCGCGCGAGCAGGTTGGTCTCATCCGCCAGCGCGTGAAGGCGCCGGTCAACATGAACTTCTTCTGCCACACGCCGGTCGATCTCACGACGGATGCCGAAGCGCGGTGGAAGCAGCGGCTCGCCGGCTATTACACCGAGCATGGCCTCGATCCGGCGGCACCGATCGCCGCGGCCAACCGTGCGCCATTCGACGCAGCCTTCTGCGAGGTCGTCGAGGAGCTGAAGCCGGAGGTCGTCAGCTTCCATTTCGGCCTGCCGCACGCGGCGCTGCTCAAGCGCGTCAAGGCGGCCGGCTGCCTCGTCATCTCCTCCGCCACGACGGTGAAGGAAGCCGTCTGGCTCGAGCAGCGCGGCGCCGACGCCGTGATCGCGCAAGGCGCCGAGGCCGGCGGCCATCGCGCCATGTTCCTGACCGAGAAGATTGCCGAGCAGCCCGGCACCTTCGCGCTGGTGCCGCAGGTCGCCGATGCAGTGAAGGTGCCGGTGATCGCGGCCGGTGGCATCGCCGACGGGCGCGGCATTGCCGCGGCCTTTGCGCTCGGTGCCTCCGGCGTGCAGATCGGTAGCGCGTATCTGCGGTGCCCGGAATCCAAGGTCAGCGCGGGCGGCCGCAAGGCGCTCGCTGAGGCGCGGGACGATTCCACCGTCATCACCAATGTCATGACCGGCCGTCCGGCGCGGGGCGTGCAGAACCGCCTGATGCGCGAGGCGGGCCCGATCTCGCCTGATGCGCCTCCCTTTCCCCATGCCGCGACCGCACTGGGGCCGCTCAAGGCGGCTGCCGAAAAGCAGGGCAGGGTGGATTTCACCAATCTCTGGGCCGGCCAGGCCGTCGCCCTCGGCCGCGAGGTCCCCGCGGCCGAATTGACCCGGGATCTGGCCAAATCGGCCTTGGCTTGCCTTAAGGCGCTCGCAGGATAGGCGGGAGATAGACGGGAGCGCCGGTTGCGGCGCAAAACCGGCCTCTGCTATACGGCGGGTAGGTTTTGCCGTGAGAGGCCTTATATAATGTCCGTCGACGCCACTACCGTCCGCCGCATCGCGCATCTGGCGCGCATCGCGGTTTCCGAGGACGAGGTTCCGCATCTGCAGGGCGAGCTCAACGCCATGCTCGCCTTTGTCGAGCAGCTCTCGGAGGTCAATGTCGAGGGCGTGGAGCCCATGACCTCGGTCACCCCGATGCAGATGAAGAAGCGGCAGGACGTGGTCAACGACGGCGAGGTCGCCGACGATATCGTTGCCAACGCGCCCGCGACCGAAGGTCACTTCTTCCTGGTGCCGAAGGTCGTCGAGTAAGTCTCTAATTCAGGACGTTGTCCGATGTGCCTGCTTTGCGACGATGAGAAGGCCTACCAGGCCTACATGAACTATCTCGACAAGATGGAGCGGCAGGGCAAGGCTGCCGATCCCAATGTCGCCGTCAATGCCGTGCTCGACGAGATCGAGGCCGCCGCGAACGCCGCCGCCAAGAAAAAAGACGACCCGGCCAACGACAAAACCCTGTCTCCGTTCTTCTGCAGCCCGATCAATAAATGACCGATTTGACATCGCTGACGCTCGCCGAGGCCCGCAAGGGCCTCGCGGCCAAGACTTTCACGTCACTCGAGCTGACCGACGCGCATCTGTCCGCGATCGAAGCTGCGCGCGTGCTCAATGCCTTCGTGATGGAGACGCCCGATCGCGCGCGTGACATGGCGAAGGCCGTGGACGAGAAGATCGCCAGGGGTGAGGGCGGTCCGCTCGCCGGCATCCCGCTGGGCATCAAGGATCTGTTCGCAACCAAGGGCGTGCGCACCACGGCGTGCTCGAAGATCCTCGGCAATTTCGTGCCGACCTACGAGTCCACCATCACCTCGCAGCTCTGGCGCGACGGCGCGGTGATGCTCGGCAAGCTCAACAATGACGAGTTCGCGATGGGCTCGGCCAACGAGACCTCGTGCTTCGGTCCCGTCGGCAATC
>NZ_JBFUES010001153.1:0-2161 GCF_056403875.1 Bradyrhizobium sp. P2_E8 | reverse complement strand
GCCGCACGGCTTGTGGTTCGAGATGGGATGCAACGGTCCGCCTGCGAGCGGCCGGTCAGCTTCGGCGATCTCCGAGCAGCTTGCCGGAGGAACGGTCGATCAGATGCAGCCGCGTACAGGCCGGGCAGGGCACGGAAACGTGCGTGCGATCGGCCGGCTCGTCGCCAAGCCGATGCTGCACGTTCATGCCGGTCTGGGGGCACTTGAAGACAATATGACGGTCCATCCCCGTCATATGATGCCAAGGCCCGGACTTTGAAATTACGGATGATTACTTAGGTCGGCCGCGGTCCCCTCACGGCAGGCTCAGGAACTCCACCCAGTTCGGCTTCTTGCCGGTGGGGTAGGATTTCAGCTTGCTGAGTGCGCCGCTGCTCTGGTCGATGGCATAGACCGTCATGCCGTCGGACAGCTCGCCGACCGCGGCGAGGTAGCGGCTGGACGGATCGATATTGAAGCCGCGCGGCTGCTTCTCGGTCGGCACGCTGCCGACCGTGGTCAGCTTGCCGCTGGTCGCATCAACCTTGTAGGCGGTGAGCGTATTGGTCGTGCGCTCGGAGGCGTAGAGGAAGCGTCCGTCCGGGGTGATGTGGATGTCGGCGGCCCAGGGTTTCCCATTAAATCCCTCCGGCAGTGCGGTGGTGCGCTGGATCTCGTTCCATGCGCCGCTCTTGGCCTCATAGGTGAACGCTGCGACATCGCCGTTCAGCTCGTGGATGAGGTAGACGAACTTGCCGCCCGGGTGGAACACGAAGTGCCGCGGCCCTGATTTTTCCGGCACCTTGTAGGCTGGCGGATCGCTCGGCGTCAGCGTGCCCGCCGTGGCGTCGAACGCGAAGCTCAGCACCTGGTCGGAGCCGAGATTGGTCGCGAACACGAAGCGGTTGTCGGGCGAGGGCAGGAAGGCGTGCGCGTTCAGCCCGGTCGGGATCACCTGTTTCGGCTCGCCCACGACGCCGTTCGCGGAAAGCGGATTCAGCGCGACCTTGTTGCCGCCGTAGGAGGCGCTGAACAGGACCTTGCCGCCGCGGTCGGTTGCGATGTACGCCATGCTGTCGGCGAGCGGACCGTTGCCGATAGGGCTGAGCTGGCCCGTCTTGGGGTCGATCGCAAAACTCACCGCCTGGAATGGCTGCGAGCGGATTCCGGCAATCAGCACGCGGTGGTCGGGTGTGATCGCGAGCGGCGTCGAGGAGCCCGGCTTCTCGACGCTCGTGAAGGCGGCGGTCTGCACCGGTGTCATCTCGCCGCTTTCGGACAGCTTGAACACGCTGATGTCGTTGCTGTCGGCATTGCCGACATAGGCGAAGGTCTCGGCCATGCCGGCGCGAACTCCTGAAATGAGGGCAAGGAAGGCGAGGGTGGTGGCGATCGCAGCGCGGGGCGTTATGGATGCGATGCAGCCTGTCGGTCTCGGCATGGGCGTTCTCCTCGGGGCCGGTGCGGCCTTGTCGTTTTGTCGCAGAGGATAGCGGCAGGCGCCTCGCCGCACCAAATTCCAAATGAGATCGATCGATGCCGAAATTGTATCGGTTGCGCTGCGCCGAAGGCGGCTACCGCACCGCGGCCGTCAGGTTGCGGAAGTGCAGATTCGGGCCGGCCGGATGGTCGGGCGGTCCGAGCACGGTCCACACGACGACCGCGAGCAATGCCGAGGTCAGGATGGTCCAGGCGATGAGTCGTTTGCGCATCAGGCCAAATCCGTCCGTCGAAAGTTGGGGGCGCGCGGCCATCGTGCACTGCAAACGGCGACCACTCTATGAACTCGTTCACAGCCCAAGGGGATGAAAGGGCCCGCGGGATGAAGATGTCGTGGCAAAGCGCCACACCGGTTAAACCGATCGCAAGGTCTCTCCGACAAACTTGAACGGCGCTGCGTTTCGTCTGCTCAATCTCAGGCCGCAGGCCCGGCCACCTGATCGCTAGGAACGGCAGCCCCCCTCCCGCCGTTACCCCTGATCTCGCGGGCGGAGGACGCCAAAACGGAGGCTGGCACGTGTTTTGGATTTATTGGGACACCGCCTGGTCGCTGATCATCAGCGGCATCATGTTCACCACCATCGTCACGCATCCCGACGCCGAGTTCGTCGAGATCCGGGCGGCACGGCAGGCGAAATGAGCTTTCACTCCGCCTGAGCCCCTCATCTCCGTAGTTCAACGG
>NZ_JBFUES010001152.1:0-2165 GCF_056403875.1 Bradyrhizobium sp. P2_E8 | reverse complement strand
GTATTGGCCGGCGCAATACATCATCGACCAGACCGGCAAGATCGTGTTCCAGCACGCAGGCGAAGGCCGCTACGACGAGATCGACCGCACCGTCGGCCGATTGCTCAACGCCAGCAGCTGATGCGGCACGGACATCGCGCGGCTGGTTTCACCTGACGGCCTTGTTGCTTGACTCCACGGACCCGTCCGTGGAGGTTCGCAACCGACGCAATCAGCCGCCCGCAATGGACGACGCGACCACCAGCAACGACATTCGCCTTCGTGAAGGCTCCTCGATCGCGCAGCGGCTGGTCGTGGCCGGCTCTGCGGCGGCCGTTGCGCTCTGCTTCACGCCCGGCCTGTTCACGCACGACACCCTGGAAGTGATCATCTCCGTGATCGCGCTGCTGCTGGGAGCGGCGTTCATCGGCGGCGTCATGCTGGCGCCGGCGGTGGTGTGGATCATCACGCCCGACGAGATCCTGATCGGGCAACAGCGCCCCTTCGGCAAACTCCGCACGCGGATCGTCGCGAAAGACGACATCACGGGATTGCAGGTTCTGGGCAACAAGGCGGCCAAGGCCCGCTTCCAGCTCGCGTTCGCGCTGGCCTCGGGGGAACGCCTGACGTCCCCACCGATCTCCGATGTCACGCATGTTCGCGACACCGTGGCCCGGATCGCCGCGCAATTCAACGTTCCCGACGTCGAGGCGCCAAGCAATCCGCTCGATGCCAGCAATCCCGAGATGCGTCTCGGCGAGCCCCTCGAGCCGTTTGCCGCACGGGACATCCGGATCGTTGCACTGATCGCCGTTGCACTGTCTGCCGTTCCCTACGCCTACAAGCTCTGGCGCGGGCTGTCGCCCAGCCACGTCGATATCCTGCTGCTGCCGATCGGCGCGATCGCCGCGTTCGCCGTCTACCGATACGCCAACCTCGTGACCGGCGCCTTCTGGGTCGTCCGGCAAGCGGATATCCGCGTCGAGCGCCTGTGGGGCGACGGCAGCTTGCGCGCCGACCACATCGAGGGGCGCGACGTGAAGGCGATCACCGTCGAGCGCCGCGGCCGGTCCGAGGACGAGCATTGCATCGTGGTGATCCGGTTGCGCTCCGGACGGAGGTTTCGCAGCCCCCGCATCGGCTCGCGGCTCGAGGCCCGCGCCGTGGCAGCCGAGATCGTGCGGCGGCTCGGGATCGCGCCGGAGAGCAACCGGATTTAGCTCTCCCCGCGCGCGACGGCGCGATCGCATATGAAAAGGGGCTGACAAGTCGCCTGCAGCCATCCTTCGAGACGCCCGCCTGCGGCGGGCCCTCAGGATGAGGGACAGAGCACGCGGCAGCAATTTGACCGGCACCGATGCGTCTTAGCCTCATCCTGAGGAGACCGCGAGAAGCGGTCGTCTCGAAGGACGAGGCGCGCACTCAGCCGCCGCCAAGAAGCCTATGCGCTCTCCCTCCCGCGAGCGGGAGAGGGAGCGGACCGACCTCGCGGCCGTCATCTAGGCTTTTCGCGCCATCCCCTGTTTGTGGCATTGCCGTGGGCCCGTCAAAAAAGCAAAGCATTCTCGTGACATACCAGCCGAGTGCGCCATCAACTTGCCATGAACATGCCCCTGAGATTTGATGGCTTTGAATGATTTGCGCTGTGGCAGCGGGGAGAGCTTGAAATGACGGATTTTCGTCGCCTGACCGGGATATTTGCGGCTGCGATCGGCCTCGCCCTGTCGATGCCCCAGGCCTTCGCCCAGCAGCCCGACCGCGGCGACGAGCCGGGCCTGATCGCCGACGACGGCTACCAGCTCGATCAGGAATGGCAGAAGCAGGTGGTCTATTTCCGCACCACCGAATCGCCGGGCACCATCATCATCTCGACCGCCGAGCGTCACCTTTACCTGGTGCAGCCGGGCGGGCGCGCGATCCGCTACGGCATCGGCGTCGGCCGCGACGGCTTCCAGTGGCAGGGGCTGGTGAACATCACCAACAAGAAGGAGTGGCCGGACTGGACGCCGCCGCCGGAGATGATCCAGCGCCAGCCCTATCTGCCGCGCTTCATGGCCGGCGGCCCCGGCAATCCGCTCGGGGCGCGCGCCATGTATCTCGGCACCACCGTCTACCGCATCCATGGCACCAACCGTCCCGACACGATCGGCACCAAGGTGTCCTCGGGCTGCTTCCGTCTCGTCAAC
>NZ_JBFUES010001151.1:0-2165 GCF_056403875.1 Bradyrhizobium sp. P2_E8 | reverse complement strand
GAGATCACATGGGCTTCGCCGGAGATGATCATGCACCGGGAGGGCAGCGTCTCGATGCCCGGCGTCAACGACGAGGTCCAGCGTCACGCCCGCGTGCGGATCAGCTACTGGGATCTCGACGGCACCATGCAGACCGAAGAGTCGGAAGCCTTGCGGGCCGTATGCCACCAGCACGAGATCGATCAGCTCGACGGGATGTTCTGGATCCAGCGGCTGTCGCGRCTGAAGCGGGAGCGGCTGGTGAAGAAGTTCGAGAAGATGTCGCGGGGGTGAATGAGACGGCGCCCATGCCCTTAGACACTGCGATAGAACAATGCCCGGCCGCCCGGCACGAGCTGGAACAGAATGTCATAGTCGCCAATGTTCGTGGTCAGCACCACGGAGCGCGGTTGAGCCGCGCAGCCCAGTAGCGTGCCTGCTCGCCGCGCCGGTGAAGCGTCCGAGACCGGTCGCGAGCAGCGGCTCGCACAACCGCGGGCCACGATCATTTCGACCGCCATGGGGTCATCCGCGGTATCCAGCGCGGGACGGCGGCCCGGAACGCCTCGTACTCCGTCCCAAACGTCCGCTCGAGCGTGGGTTCTTCGTACGCCACGACGAAGACGTGGAAGGCGAGCCAGAGCAGCGCGCCGTAGACGATGAGGCGCCAATCGCCCATCAGCACCGCTTGACCCAGGATGATGGCAACGACCGCGACGTATATTGGATTACGAACATAACGGTAGAGACCGGTCACCACGAGATTCCGGGTCGGCGCGATGGGCGCGGGGGTACCGAGACCCTGCAGCGCGAAACGCGCAAATGCGTCAACGAGCCCAGGCACGCCTGCGAGAATCATTATCGCGCCGATGCCGCGCGTCAGCTCCAGACCAAGGAACGGCGGCCGGAGTTGCCAACCCGTGATCGACCATGGAACGAGCCCCGCCAGCGTACATGGGGCGACCACGAAGAAAACCGCCGAGCCCAGGACGGCAATGGTTCGCTGCACGGYGGTTCCCGACACTCGCTGCGAGCTCATTCCAACCTCCCCTTCATGGCTTCCCGTCGTCATCCGGGTTGAGCTACGGCGGACAAGTCGCTCCCCCCATCCTGCCTGCTGGATCCAGCGGCTGTCGAGGCTGAAGCGGGAGCGGCTGGTCAAGAAGTTCGAGTAGATGTCGCGGGGCTTGTAGGGTGGGTTAGCTGAGCAACTGGCAATACGCAGTCCGGTCGGCGTAACCCACCGCTTCTTTTCCGCGCGGATACAATGGATTATGCTGGGTCATAAGCCCTCCTCGCAAAACCAAACGCGACGCAGGGTGGATTGAAACGCACTGATGGCGGAGGTCGTGCAGAACTTTCGCGGCCTCTCCTGCGCGTGGGTGCACCAATTCCGTGAGTATTGACTTAGATCAATACTGACTGTGGCCTGAGTGCACCCGGTGTCGTGCGGACTTGGAGGAGGTTCCAATGCGCAAATGGGCTTTGACGATTTTGGCAGTGAGCATGGCCTTAACGGCAGGGCATGCCCGGGCTCAAAGATATGATCCGGCTTACCCCGTCTGCTTGAACGTCGTCTCTCGCGGAATCACCCCATATTACAGATGCAGCTACACGACGATGGACCAATGCAGGGCGTCAGCGAACGGTCAGATGTGCGTCCTCAATCCGTATTACGCCGGTGCGACGGCCAGAGGGACCAATCGGCGTAACTATCGCCAAACGTACACGCCGCCCAAGCCGCCAATCGGCTACCGGGCGGCACCGTACAATCAATTCAACGAACCATATTATGGGGCTTCCCAAGGCTATGCGCCGGGCGAAAAGCAACGATTTCTCGACAGCGTGAGACGATACATGTGACGCATGACGGCCGATCAAGGTCGCGCACGTCTGCCGCCTGGCCGGCGTAATCCACCGTGTTGAGCGCGCAACGAGGAAAGAAGGCGGATTGCGCCTTGCGGCTCATCCGCCCCACAGCCCTTGCGATCTCCACCAATGCGCTATTTCAGCGGCAGAAACACTTCCGCAACCGTCTCATGCTCCGGCACGTCCGGGAAGAAGTTCAGTCGCTGGCAATAGATCGGGAAGTCGCGGGCCTCCTCGCCGCTCGCCGGAAGCCAGTCGCGATAGAGGTAGAGCGCGGCGGGCTCCAGATTGTCGGTGTAGCCGACGACCCGCAGCAC
>NZ_JBFUES010001150.1:0-2170 GCF_056403875.1 Bradyrhizobium sp. P2_E8 | reverse complement strand
CTTGAGCACCTTGGCATATTGCTCCGACAGGATGCGCTGCGCGAAGTTGACGGCGGGCTCGGCGAGCTGACCGAGGTCTTCGGCGGCAACGTCGTTGCGCCAGCCCCGCGTCTCGATCCATTGACCGAGGCCGATCAGGAAAACCGCGCAGCGGCGATCGTCGAGCGCCTGATGCGCCTTGCGATAGGCGTCCGACTGGCACTTGGCCGCAGCCCGGCCCAAGGCATCGAAGCCGGCAACCGAAGCACAGGCTTTCGCGATCGTCGGCAGGGTCTCGAGCTGGAACACGTCCCAGTCACGCGCGGCGGACAGGTCCTGCGCCAGCCATCTTGCCTCCGACCGCAGCGCGTCGAGATTGCTGAGTGCGCCGACCGATCGCATCAGGTCCAGCGCCGATCGCAGCCGGCGCAGCGAGACGCGCAGCTGATGCACGCCTTCCGGATTGCGCCCGTCCTCGGCCGCCGGCAACGACTGAAGCAGATGAAGGAAGCAGGAGCGCAGAATCGTCGCGAAGGCTTCGTCGAGCGTGACCGACGGATCGAGGCGAAGCTTGCGAGGCCTGCGTGCCGAGGGCGGCGCGCCCGCGGCAAGGTCGAAGCCGCGCGCCGACTTGGCACGGATGGACGGCTTCACCGGCCCCTGCTCCGCAAGCCGCAGCGCGACCTCGTAGATCGTGCTCGCGCTGCCACTCTTGAGCTCCAGCTCGATCTCGCTCACGGGGATCGACCGGTCGCCGGCCGTCAGCACGCCCTGGTCGAAGGCGATCTCGACCGTCCCGGACGGCAGATCGACGATCCGCGCATGCCGATGGACGTCGGCGGTGAAGACGGCTTCAAGCGGCTGTGCTTCGAGGTGGGCGCGAAGCTTCTCCGGAATGAAAGGCATCGCCAGGGCGACATCCGGCGCCAGCGACGGAACGCTCGCCTCCCATTCGCCACGGCGCAGCGGATCGTCCGCGGCGTCGGTCTTCACCGTCTGCACGAAGCGCGCGCCGCTCCGGCGTACGCGCAGGCTCAAGCCGCTGCGCCGGAGCGCACGCTCGGCCGTGTCGTAATAAATGGATTTGAGATGTTTTCGCGAACCCTTGTTGCGCGCGTTGGCCACGATGACCGGCGCGGCGTTGAAATGCGCCATGCTGCCGGCATCGACGAGAAGCTTGAGCTCGATTTCTCCCGGAGGGCGCGTGCCAGCGTTCGACTGAGCTGGCTCCGGCGCAGGCGTCGTGTCTTGCGCTGGCATATGATCAGTCACGCCACCCTCGATCGCAGGTTCCGCGCCGGGCTCGGTCGGTTCACCTTGCCTGAGGAAGCCGGCGACGTATGGCGCTCTCTTGTTGTCCTTCGGGACAGGATTCCCATCCGGCGCGCCCGGAGTCCTGCGAGCCGCTGTTGCGTCTGACTTCAGCATTTACGGTGACATGACAGTTTGATGACAGGGCGACAGCATATAGCCGCTATGGCCCGCGAGAAACAGTCACGTTACGTCATGGCGCGTCATCGTCCACATGACGCGCCGAATGCAAAAATTCAGCAGGCGCTGTCACAATCCGGCGTGATGTCACGGATTAGATTGCTGCGGAGCGCGGCAAGTGATCGAATTGACAAGCGAATCTTGCCGTTCTCGAAACCGAGATGAACGCGTCAGCGAGCTTGCCTCATGCTAGCCGAGAAATTCTTTCTGGTCCTGGAGACACTTAGAAGTCACGCCGCCGATGACAGGCCCGAGATTGTGACAAGCCCGGCGCGGTCTCCCGCGGTGCAGGAGACCGCAACCAGTTCGCTGCGAAAGAAGTCGGTTCCCGATCATCGGGACTAGAAGCGCTCCAATGTCGCGGGGTCACACCTGCACATGCGCGCATCAGTGCGCAAGACTGTTCTTGTAGACCTTGCCACCCTTCATGATCACGACGAAATTCTTCGCGGGATCTTCGACGAGCTTGATGTTGTCGAGCGGATTGCCGTCGACCAGAAGGAGATCGGCGAGCGCGCCTTCCTCGACCACGCCGAGCTTGCCGGGATAGGGGTTGCGCGGGCCCGACAGGCTCAGCAACTCCGCGTTCGCCGACGTCGCCATGGCCAGCGCTTCGGCCGGCGTGTACCAGCGCGTGAGCGCGGCCAGCATTGAGCCCTGGCTGTCCGCCAGTGCCTTCGAGAACAGGACGTCGGTACCG
>NZ_JBFUES010001149.1:0-2170 GCF_056403875.1 Bradyrhizobium sp. P2_E8 | reverse complement strand
CCTTCAGCCGGTCGAGCACGATCGAGGAACGCACATGCGCCACGCTCTGGTGCGGCATCAACACGTCGTTGACGAGGTTGGAGAGGCCCTTCAAATCGCGCAGCACGGCTTTCAGCACGTAATCGGCATCGCCCGTCAGCGAGTAGGCCTCCTGGATCTCGTCGATGCGATTGACCAGCGCGCGGAACCGCTTGGAATTGTCCGGCGAGTGGGTCGCGAGCCCCACCTGGATGAAGGCGATCACCCCGAAACCGAGCGCCTCGCTGGAGAGATCAGCGTGATAGCCCGATATCACCTTCTCCTCCTCCAGCCGCATCCGCCGGCGCGAGCATTGCGAGGCCGAGAGACCCGCGAGATCGGCGAGCTCCTGGTTGGTGAGGCGGCCGTCGTCCTGGAGCGCGCCGAGGATCTTGAGGTCGAAAGCGTCCACCGAAATCATGCGCGTTTTATCCATCTGATGCATGGATCGTGCATATGATAGCCAAATGACGTCCCGTTTGCACGCATCTTGCGCGTCCCATGAAGGATAGTTCCTCCCAGCAGCCATTTGGGAGAGCAGCATGGGTCCGTTTCCGCACGATGCACCGCCGGCCACTGTTAGCGCCGACAATCCGATGGGCACCGACGGGTTCGAGTTCGTCGAATATGCCCATCCCAATCCGGGCGAGCTGCACGCGCTGTTCAAGCTGATGGGCTATGCGCCCGTCGCGCGCCACAAGACCAAGGCAATCACGGTCTATCGCCAGGGCGACATCAACTATCTCGTCAACGAGGAGCCCGGCACCCACGGCTACGATTTCGTCGCCGCGCATGGTCCCTGTGCCCCGTCGATGGCGTTTCGCGTGGTCGATGCGAAGGCGGCCTATGACCGCGCGATCGCACTCGGCGCTGAGCCCGCCGATGTGTCATCGGCGCAGAAGACGCTCGACGTGCCCGCGATCAAGGGCATCGGCGGCAGCCTGCTCTATTTCGTCGATCGCTACGGCGCCAAGGGCTCGGCCTACGATGACGAGTTCGAATGGCTTGGCGCGCGCGATCCCAAGCCGGCTGGTGCCGGCCTGTTCTATCTCGACCACCTCACCCACAACGTCCACCGCGGCCGCATGGATGTGTGGACGGGCTTCTACCAAAAGCTGTTCAACTTCCGCCAGATCCGCTTCTTCGACATCGAGGGGCGCGCGTCGGGCCTGTTCTCGCGCGCGCTGACCAGCCCCGACGGCAAGATCCGGATTCCGATCAACGAGGATGCCGGCGAGTCCGGCCAGATCGAGGAATATCTGAATATCTATCGCGGCGAAGGCATCCAGCACATCGCCTGCGGCTGCCGCGACATCCACCGCACCATCGAAGGCCTGCGCGAAGCCGGCCTGCCCTTCATGCCGTCGCCGCCAAACACCTACTTCGAGCGGATCGACGCCCGCCTGCCCGGGCATGGCGAGGACATCGCGCGGCTTCAGAAGAACGGCATCCTGATCGACGGCGAAGGCGTCGTCGACGGCGGCCAGACCAAGGTGCTGCTCCAGATCTTCTCGGCCAACGCGATCGGCCCGATCTTCTTCGAGTTCATCCAGCGCAAGGGCGATGACGGCTTTGGCGAGGGCAACTTCAAGGCCCTGTTCGAATCGATCGAGGAGGACCAGATCCGGCGCGGCGTGCTGAAGGTGGATGACGCGGCTTAGGGCTCGCGCTTCTAGCCAGACTGCAGCGTCACAACAGGTGTCGTCCCGGCGAAGGCCGGGACCCATAACCCCAGGGAGAGGTTACCCCTTCCACGCCTTCGTCACCGCGGCGATCTCCGCGCCCTCCGGTTCGCGCACCGCGGATGGCGTGCGTGAGAATCGCGGCGCGGGCGCGGGCTGTTTCACGCCGTGGCGTTCGACGAACACATTTCGGGCGACCATGTGCGGATGCTGCGTCGCCTCCGACATGGTCAGCACCGGCGCGAAGCAGATGTCGGTGCCTTCCATGATCTTGCACCAGTCCTCGCGCGTCTTGCTCTTGAACACGGCTTTCAGCTTTTCCTTCAGCGCCGGCCAGGCCTTGCGGTCCATCTGCGCGTCGAAATCGGCGTCGGAGAGGCCCGCGTGCTGGCGCAGCAGCGCGTAGAACTGCGGCTCGATCGAACCGATCGAGACGAATTGGCCGCAGGCGCATTCGTAGACGCCGTAGA
>NZ_JBFUES010001148.1:0-2171 GCF_056403875.1 Bradyrhizobium sp. P2_E8 | reverse complement strand
CGTTGCTCACGCGCCATGGGCTTGCGGTTTACGTGCAGGTCCAGCAGACCGCGGGCTGCAACGCCGCCCACCCGGTGGAATCGCGGCTGTCGCGCTGCCTGTTGCACACCCATGATCTGTCGGGCGACTATCGGCTGCTGCTGACCCAGGAGGCTATGGCGCAGATGATCGGGGCGCGGCGCAACAGCGTGTCGCTGGTCGCCAATACCTTGCAGCAGGCCAATTTCATCCACTACAGCCGCGGGCACATCCAGATCCTGAACCTGGACGGCCTGCGCCAGACCGCGTGCGAATGCTACGCCACCGTGAAGACCCAGTACGACCGTCTGCTCGGCCAGCGCTGACCGGCGCCGCCGCGTGGTAAACCTGCGGCTAATGCCGGCCTGCAAACACCCGCTGTCCTGCTACCGGAACTGAAATTCAAATGCCCTAGACACGGACCGATCCGCGCGCCGAACGCGCTACGCGACAAACGAACCGTGACCAAGGCAGGCCAAGCCATGCTTGAAATGACCGTTGCGCCTTCTCAGGCAGCGCTCGATGCCGAGCCCGCGCGCGAGCCGGGCGCGTACGCGGCGCTGGTGCGCGAGATCGGCGAGGACGGCGCCGGCGAAGTGCGCGCCGTGTTCTGGAACGAGACCTGCGCACGCCTGCAACTGTTCCGCACGCTCTCGCTCGCGCATYACCCCGCCAAAATCGCGCGTGAGGCGCATTCGCTGAAGAGCGCGGCCGGGACGTTCGGCTATCTCAGGCTCGCGGCGCTGGCGCTGCGGCTGGAGAAGACCGCAGAGACGCTCGGCGAGGCCGAATTCAGTGATCTCCTGGAGCGCATGGATGCCGCCTACGCCGCCGCGCGCGCGCAGGATCCGCAGGCATAACGAGACCTATGCAACCCCGCCGTACTTCTACGGTTTGGGATTTTCACAGATGGCTAATCATAGCTGGTGATAGTCGCGGGAAACCAGGAGGGTTTCCATGTTCACCTACGAGACTGTGGACCAGAAGGAGGTCCGTCGCTTTCGCATCGCCCAGTTCAACGGCCGGATGGCGACGGTGAAGGCTGGCGAGTCGACGGTGACCGGCTTCGTGCGCTCGGTGCTGGAGCAGGAATCGAGCATCCCTCCCCGCTGGACCATCACGATCATTCCGAACGCGCCGAAGGAAGAGATCAAGCCGCTGCGCCCCGTCTCTCGCGCGCGCCCCTTCTCGGAAGACTACTTCTGAACGCGATCGGCCGCCCCGGCCCCGCGCCGCCACGGGCAGCGCAAGACAACAACCTCAATCGATCGAATGCAGCAGCGCCGCGCGGACGAGGTCCGCGGTGTTGCGCGCACCGAGCTTGCGCATCGCCTCGGCGCGATGGCTCTCGAACGTGCGCGGACTGATCTGCATCCGAAGCGCACCCTGCTTGTTCGAATAGCCCTCGCTGATCAGCCGGAGCACCTCGCGTTCGCGCTTGGTCAGCCGCTTCTGGCCCGACAGGCCCAGGAGCTCGGCGCTAGGCACGCGCTGCGGCGCACGGGCGGCCTTCGATTCGGCGTCCTCGATCCGGGGCTGGATCGGCGATTCGCCCTTGTGGGGACCGGCAAGCTGCTTGACCAGGCCGCAAACGCGCTCGGTCTGCGTCAGCGCATTCTCCACCACCCGCTGCAAATAGGCGCGGTCGCCCGTAGCCGGCGCGAGCTGATCGCTGTGATGCTTGATCTCGCCCATGTAGAGCAGGAGCGCAGTCAGGGGGCCATTGAGTTCGCGGGCGATGGCGGCGGCCATTTCGTCGGCGGCCTTGGCGCGGGCGGCGTTCAGGCGGACGAAGTCGAGCTCTTCAGCCGAAGCAGTGCTGCTTTCGTACCATTCCGACGGCCGCGAATCGGTCGCCGTATCGTTCTGTGACCCCATGTGACCTGTTTAGCGGAACCCGGGCCGATCTGTGGTTAACTTTTTGCTCCGTAAGATTACGGTGATTTTGGCAGTTTTGCGCTAAAACGCCGGCATCGGCACAATTTATGCTTGCGCGAAGCTGACCTTAACCATGCAAGGGTTGAGAATTCCGCCCACTTCCTGGGCAGATAGGCCGAATCCCGCTTAACCGCCGTCTCCCAGACGGTCGTCCGCCGCCACCGGATTTTACGGATAAATTAACGGCGACTTGCTTCTCTAGATCCGATTGAGAG
>NZ_JBFUES010001147.1:0-2177 GCF_056403875.1 Bradyrhizobium sp. P2_E8 | reverse complement strand
GTCTTGTAGATGTCGCGCGAGGGCAGCGCCGCATCGCGCGCGATCAGATAGGCGCTGCGGAATTCCTCGGTGTCGATCATCTTGCGCGCGAGCAGGCGCCGCTCGATCCACCATTCGTCGAGATTGTAGAGCCGGTTCGGATCCTTTGGCGCCGACAGCATGAGCTGGGCCGCTTCCGCAAACTTCTCCTCGCGGCGCAGGAGCTGGATCTTGCTGAAGATGAAGCCGGGATCGTTGTGCAGCTCGCGCGGCACCGCGTCGAGCAAGGCGTGCGCGTTCGGCGCCTTCTTGACGGCGGCGATGCGGGCCTTGGCGAGCGCGACATAGCCGGCGCCGAGACGTTTTGCGGCGCGCAGCGCGGCCTCGTTCTCGCTGCCGTAGAGCAGGGTGTCCATCCGCGCCTTCTGGTCGCCCGGCGTCAGCAGGGCGCCGAACTGGTCGAGCGCGTTGTTCTCGGTGTCCTCCGACATCGGATCGCTGCGCCAGGCCTCGCGCACCAGCCGCTCGGCATTGGCGCGGTCGCCGCGCGCCAGCATCGCCTTGGCGAGCGTGAAGCGGCCCTTGGCGGACACTGGGGATTCGTTCTCGAACCATGACCACGCAACTGAATCGTCGCGCCTGTCGTCCCACATCGCAGCCTCGAGCCGGCGGCGCAGGAAGGTCTGCGACGGCCAGCTTGGATTGGCGGAGAGGAAGGCGCGGTAGCGTTCCACGGTTGCGCCGTTGTCCTCGCTGCGCAGGATGATCCATTCGGCGAGCTTTCGCGCGACGGGATCCGAGATCGAGGCAGCGTAATTGGTGGCGTCGGCCGCCTTGCGCTTGCGCACGAGGTCGATGACGTTCTCGAGCGTGTCCTTGTCGGCTTGCGACGTCGAGGAGGTCGCAGCGACCGYGGCCGGCGTGACCGGCTTGCGCGGCGTCGCGTGCTGGCGGGTCGCGGGAACCAGCACGGGAGCTGCGATCGGTTTGGCGGCCGGAGCGGCGGCAGGTCTGACGGTGGCCGTTGCGGCCGGCGCGGGGGCGGCCTTGGGGGCTGAGCCGTTGGCGGTCGGCTGCGATTTCGGCGCGGGCGCCGCTGCCGCAGGCTTGGGCTTGTCCTTGGCGGGTTCCTTGCCAGCATCCTTGCCGGCATTCTGGGCGGGTTTCTTCGCGCCATCCTTGGCCGGGGCGCCAGCCGCCCCCTTGCTCGCGGCCTTCGCTGTGTCCTTGCCGGTTCCCTTGGCTGTTTCCTTGGCTGTTTCCTTCGCTGTGTCCTTGGCCGATCCTTTGCCGGATCCCTTCGTGGCGTCCTTGGCGGCTGGCTTCGCGGTGTCCTTGGCGCCTTCGGCAGGTGTCTCATTGGACTTGGCCCAGGCGGCGCAGCCGACCGACAGGCCCGCCATCAGGCACACGGCCAGACCGGTGGATCGCCATGTGGCGCGAGGAAATGAGGTCACGGCGTTTCGTCGCCCCGAATCAGTCAAGTGGCTCAAGATCTAGCTGAATTTGATTGAATATGCGGACAAAATACCAACAGCCGCTTACCGCGGGCGGGTTTGCACCATCACCGCGGCAAAATCGCGGCCTAAACGGTGCGTCGCACGGGAGCGGCCCTTTTACCGGCCGGATAGACCCGATATGAATGGGGCTTGCTCTCAAAACTCGCCGCGTACGGAGGAAGTCCATGGCAGCCAAGACGAAATTCCGGGGGTCGTTCACCGCCTTGGTCACGCCGTTCAAGAACGGCTCGCTCGACGAGGCGGCGTTCCGCTCCCTGGTCAACTGGCAGATTTCCGAGGGCACCAACGGCCTGGTCCCGGTCGGCACGACCGGCGAGAGCCCGACGCTCAGCCATGACGAGCACAAGAAGGTCGTCGAGTGGTGCATCGAGGAGGCCAAGGGCCGCGTGCCCGTGGTTGCCGGTGCCGGCTCCAACTCGACCAAGGAGGCGATCGAGCTGGCCCAGCACGCCGAGAAGGCGGGCGCGGACGCCGTGCTGGTAGTGACGCCCTACTACAACAAGCCGACCCAGGAAGGGATGTACCAGCACTTCAAGGCGATCAACGATGCGATCGGGATTCCGATTATCATCTACAACATCCCGCCGCGCTCGGTGATCGACATGTCGGTCGACACCATGAAGCGGCTGTGGGAGCTGAAGAACATCGCCGGCGTCAAGGACGCCACCGCCAGCATGG
>NZ_JBFUES010001146.1:0-2178 GCF_056403875.1 Bradyrhizobium sp. P2_E8 | reverse complement strand
CCTCCTCGCCGGCGCAGAGCCGCGCCTCGACCGGGGACGCCCAGTACCAGACGCCGCGGCCCTCGAACGTGTCGAGATTTGCGATCTCCGGCCGGCGATAGCGCGCGCCGCTCGCCACCACCACCGCGCGCGAGCGCAATGTGTCGCCGCAATCCAGCGCGAGCGCGAAGGTGCCGGCACGGCGCGAACAGTCCAGCGACTTCACCGACATCGGGATCATGATCTCGGCGCCGAACTTCTGCGCCTGGGTGAAGGCGCGGCCGGCCAGGGCCTGGCCCGAGATGCCGGTCGGAAAGCCGAGATAGTTTTCGATCCGCGCGCTGGCGCCGGCCTGGCCACCGAAGGCGCGGGTGTCGACGACGGCGACCGAGAGACCTTCGGAGGCCGCGTAGACCGCGGTCGCGAGTCCCGCCGGCCCGCAGCCGACGATGGCGACGTCGTAGATCCGATCATCCTTCGCTCCGCCGATCATGCCGATGGCGCGGCCGAGCTCGATCTCGCTGGGATTGCGCAGCACGCTGCCGTCGGCGGTGACGACCAGCGGCCAATCCTCCGGCTTCGGCGAATAACGCGCGATCACCTCGGCCGCGTCGTGCTCGCTGTCGGCATCGAGCAGGTGATGCGGCTGGCCGTTGCGGGTGAGGAAGCCCTGCAGGCGCACCACGCCGGCGGAGTTCGACGGCCCGATCAGCACCGGGCCACCGACGCCGCCCTGGATCAGGCTGACCCGGCGCAGGATCAGCGCGCGCATGATGCGCTCGCCGAGCTCGGCTTCGGCGACCAGCAGGGCGCGCAGCCGGTCCGGCGGGATCAGGAGCACCTCGACATCGCCCTCGGCGCGGCCGTCGACCAGCGCCGGCCTGCCCGAGAGCTGGCCGAGCTCGGCCAGGAACTGGCCGGGCCCCTGGTCGATGATCGGGGTGACATGACCGAGCCCGTCGCGCTGGGTGATGGCGACGTGGCCCTTCAGGATGACGAACATGCCGGGTCCCGGCTTGGCGGTCTCGAACAGCAGCTCGCCATCCGGATAGGTGCGGAGCTCGCCGAAATGCCTGATGCGCTCGATCTCGGCCGAAGTCAGCGCCGGAAAGGTCTGCTCGGGGCGCGTGAACCGCGACATCAGCGCATCACGCTCGGTTGGTTGCTGTCCGTCTTGCCCCTTTGCCACGTCGCTCAACTCCAAAATTTCTAGCCGCCGGATTTTAGCCGCCGGTCTTGCCGGCGGTCCCCTCATTTAGGGAATCATCTTCATTCTGCGAGGGGTCGGCACTTGCGGCGCGTTCGCGCGCCTGCAGCTTCCGCCGCTTCAGGTTTTCGCGCAGCGCCGACTTCAGCCGGTCGTCCCGGGACGCCCTCGCCTGTCTCGAATCCTGCCTCGTGCTCTTGTCGTTCTCGTCAGCCATCACCGGTCCATTACAGCGGTCGGCGATAACATGCCCCATGAACGTGGCAGCTCAAGAGGCCCGCGCGATCCGATCGTGCGAAACTCCAAAATGAGGCGAATCCGGTCACCCGGCCAGCTGGCCAGTTGGGTGGGGGGAATCGGAACCCGAATCGACGGAAAGTCGGCCGTTTCGAGCGAAAACGGGCATTTTGGCCCCGATATCGGCCCGATTTTCTCGTTTTGACGGAGCTAGCAAGCTTGCACAGGAGGGGGGCTTGTGGCAGATATCGGCCCGCTTGGTAGGCCCCTCGTGGCGGCCGATTCTTATCCCAGCACATGCTGCCGTAGCTCAGTGGTAGAGCACTCCATTGGTAATGGAGAGGTCGACAGTTCAATCCTGTCTGGCAGCACCATTCTCTGGGTTCAATCACGCACAGATCAGCATTCTCGCGGCATGTTGCGCCCGAGTTTTGCTCGTTTCCTTGACCCTCTCTAAGTGAAGAGGGCGCAGGGAAGACCGGGTGCCGGCTGGCACCCATGATCCGCTGCGCGAAGAATTTGCACACGCAAATGCGCAGGCGGGACAACAGGTGGGCCGGAAAACACCCGGCCTTCCCTGCGCGATGGGTTGACGGCGTATGCGCGCTCTCCCCGGAGCCGAGTTCCTTCTGGCCTCCGTTACCTCGCGAATTGGCGATGCCTCGAGGGCCCGGTCGAGCCTGGAAGCATCTCCGCAAGGCTTGACCGTAGCAACGACGGTCAGGACCACACGGTTTTGCCGTACGCAGCTTCAC
>NZ_JBFUES010001145.1:0-2183 GCF_056403875.1 Bradyrhizobium sp. P2_E8 | reverse complement strand
GAGCAGGGCCGTCAGCGCCGGAATGGGGAAGCTCTCGACAAAGCCGTCGCCGACTGCGGCCGTCTTGCGCGCGCTGAGCGCGCGCAGCTCCGCCAGCGCCTCGCCGAACAGCCGTGCCGCCGAATGCGACCTCTGCATGCGCAGCCGCAAATTCGCATTGGCGACGTGGATGCAGGCCCGCAGCAGAATGCGCTCGCGGCCGCCTTGGGGCGCCGCGGCCCACACCGCCTCCAGCACCTCCTGCGCTTCCCAGAAATAGCCGCGGTCGTTGAGCGCGAGCCCGTAGCGCAGTGCCGGATGGCGCGCCGGCACATGGCCGCGAAAGGCCGAGGGCACCAGCGCCTTGGCCATGTCGAGCGTCACGTAGTCGGCATCAAGCCCGCCGGCCTCGCCCGGCACATAGGCCCATTGCGGCCACGGCAATTGGCCGCTCGCATTCGGCGGCGCACTCATGACAGGTGCGCCTCCGCAACATCATGCGGCGCGTCCCTGAAGTCCCTGGTCGTCGCGCAGGGCCGCCTTTGCAAATTGCTCGATCGCGTCAAGCGTCGCCCCCGGCGCTTCACGATGCGGGGAATGTCCCGCGCCTGAAATGACTTTCAAATCTACCGGACAATAACACTCTTCCTGCGCGATCTCGACCTGGCGCAGCGTACCATATTGGTCGTCCACACCTTGCAGGACCATGACAGGTACGCGGATATAGGCGAGATATTCCGAGATGTCCCAGTCGCGGAATTTCGGATCGAGCCAGGCGCCGTTCCAGCCGTAGAAGGCGTTGTCGACGTCCTTGTGCCAGCGCGCGAGCTTGGTCTTGAGATCGGTGGTCTCGAAGGCGGTCTTGATCGCGGCGATGGATTTCACCGAGATGTCCTCGACGATGAAATGCGGCGCGATCAGCACGAGGCCGTTCAGGCGATGATCCTGATGCGCGCCGGCATAGATCGTCGCGATCGAGGCGCCGTCGGAATGGCCGAGCAGGAGGCCACGCTTGAAGCCGATCGCATCGAGCAGTTTCGGCAGCACGTCCAGCGCCTCGCGCTGCATGTAATCGAGCGGCCGCGGCAGCGCGACCGGGCTCGACTGCCCGTAGCCCGCACGCGAATAGACGAAGATGCCGGCACCGGTCGCCTCTCGAAGCTTTTCCGGTAAGTCGCCCCACAGGCCGACCGAGCCGAGGCCTTCGTGCAGCATGACGATGGTCGGCGCGCCCGCCGATTGCGGCGCCAGCCATTTGTATTCGAGGCTGGCGCCACCGATGCCGAGGAAGCCTGTGGGGGTGAGATTGGTCATGCTGTCACTCTGCTCTTCCGTCTTGTTCAGCGAGGAACGCAATCACGCGCCGCTCACTCCATCRTTCCCTCCCCCCTTGCGGGAGAGGGCTAGGGAGGGGGGTGCCACACGGGGACTCTCAGTGTGACGAAGAACGTCTGGCACGCGACAACGAATACCTTTTCCTGGGCTACCCCCCTCCCCTGCCCTCCCCCGCAAGGGGGGAGGGAGYGCAGTGTGCCTGGGGCAGGCCGTGCAGCGACGCATCAACGGTGGTGGGAGTCTGCCATGACCGCCCTGTCCGCCCTCATCCGCCGGGATATCAGGATCGCGCTCCGCGTCGGCGGCGGGGCGCTGATCGGCGTGCTGTTCTTCCTGACCGTGGTGGTGCTGATGCCGTTCGCGGTGGGGCCGGACCTGGCGCTGCTGTCGCGGCTGGGGCCCGCCATTCTCTGGCTCGGCGCCCTGCTGGCGAGCCTGCTGACGCTGGACCGGCTGTTTATGGCCGACCATGAGGACGGCTCGCTCGACCTGATCACCATGAGCCGGACGCCGCTGGAACTCGCCTGCGCGGCGAAAGCGCTGGCGCATTGGCTGGCGGCGGGCCTGCCGCTGATTGTCGCAACCCCCGTGCTGGGCCTCCTGCTCAACCTCGACATGGTCGCGACCGGCGCGGTGGCCCTGACGCTGCTGGCGGGCACGCCGGCCCTGACCTTTACCGGCATGATCGGCGCCGCGCTGGCGGTGACGCTGCATCGCGGCGGGCTTTTGATGGCGGTTCTGGTGCTGCCGCTGTCGATTCCCGTGCTGATCTTCGGGGTTGCGGCCTCCCAGGCCGTGATCGTCGGCCCCATGTCGTTCGGCGCGCCGTTCTCGATCCTGTGCGCGCTGTCGCTGGTCAGCCTCGTGAT
>NZ_JBFUES010001144.1:0-2183 GCF_056403875.1 Bradyrhizobium sp. P2_E8 | reverse complement strand
GGCTACACCAATGTCGCAGGCCGTGTCGCGGCGTCGGCGTCGAGCCTCTACGCGCGCAATCTTTTCAACTTCATCGAGACCATGGTCGACAAGACCAGCAAGTCGCTGGCCGTGAACTGGGACGACGAACTCGTGAAAGCGACCGCGCTGACCAGAGACGGCGCCGTGATCCACCCGAACTTCCAGCCGAAAGCATAAGGAGAGCCGCCATGGAGCATGTTGCGCAGGTCGTCGACCCCTTCGTCTTCCGGCTGTCGATTTTCGTTCTCGCCGTCTTCGTCGGCTATTTCGTGGTGTGGTCGGTGACGCCGGCACTGCATACGCCGCTGATGAGCGTGACCAACGCGATCTCCTCGGTGATCGTGGTCGGCGCGCTGCTCGCCGGCGGCGTCGCGAACGTCTCGAGCGGCTCGGGCTGGGCCCGCGCCTTCGGCTTCGTGGCGCTGATCTTCGCCTGCGTGAACATCTTCGGCGGCTTCCTTGTCACCCAGCGCATGCTGGCGATGTACAAGAAGAAGTCGAAGTAAGCGGCCACCTCGGGCTGAAGGGATCAATGGGGACCTGAGATGAACGCCAATCTCTCTGCATTCTTGTATCTCGTAGCGGGGGTGCTGTTCATCCTGTCGCTGCGGGGATTGTCGAGCCCGGCCTCTTCGCGCCAGGGCAATTTGTTCGGCATGATCGGCATGGCGATCGCGGTCGCCACGACGCTCGCCAACCATCCGCCGGCTGACGGCCTGGCCTGGGTGCTCGTCATCGTCGGCATCGCCATCGGCGGCGCCATCGGCGCGGTCATCGCACGCCGCGTGCCGATGACCTCGATGCCGGAACTGGTCGCCGCCTTTCACTCGCTGGTCGGCATGGCCGCGGTGCTGGTCGCCGCCGGCGCGTTCTACGCGCCCGAGGCCTTCGACATCGGCACGCCCGGCAACATCCATGCGCAGAGCCTGGTCGAGATGTCGCTCGGCGTGGCCATCGGCGCGCTGACCTTCACCGGTTCGGTGATCGCCTTCCTCAAGCTGTCGGCGCGCATGAGCGGCGCGCCGATCATCCTGCCGTTCCGCCACATCATCAACATCGCGCTCGCCGTGGCGCTGGTGTTCTTCATCGTCGGTCTCGTCCTGACCGGCAGCGCGATCGACTTCTGGCTGATCGTCATCCTCGCGCTGGCGCTCGGCGTGCTCATGATCATCCCGATCGGCGGCGCCGATATGCCGGTCGTGATTTCGATGCTGAACTCCTACTCCGGCTGGGCCGCGGCCGGCATCGGCTTCACCCTCGGCAACTCCGCACTGATCATCACCGGCGCGCTGGTCGGCTCCTCGGGCGCGATCCTGTCCTACATCATGTGCCACGCGATGAACCGGTCCTTCATCTCGGTCATCCTCGGCGGCTTCGGTGGCGAGACCGCCGCGGCCGGCGGGGCGACGGGCGAGCAGAAGCCCGCCAAGCTCGGCTCGGCGGACGATGCCGCCTTCATCATGAAGAACGCCTCCAAGGTCATCATCGTACCGGGCTACGGCATGGCGGTGGCGCAGGCCCAGCACGCGCTGCGCGAAATGGCCGACATGCTGAAGAAGGAAGGCGTCGAGGTGAAGTACGCCATTCACCCCGTGGCCGGTCGCATGCCCGGCCACATGAACGTGCTGCTGGCCGAAGCCAACGTGCCCTATGACGAGGTGTTCGAGCTCGAGGACATCAACTCCGAATTCGCGCAGGCCGACATTGCCTTCGTGATCGGCGCCAACGACGTCACCAACCCGGCCGCGGAAGAGGACAAGACCTCGCCGATCTACGGCATGCCGGTGCTTCAGGTCTGGAAGGCCGGCACCGTGATGTTCATCAAGCGCTCGCTCGCCTCGGGCTATGCCGGCATCGACAATCCGCTGTTCTATCGCGACAACACCATGATGCTGCTCGGCGACGCCAAGAAGGTCACCGAGAACATCGTCAAGGCGATGTAGCGCGCGAAGGAAGTGGGACCGTGGCCATCAACAAGGAATGGCACCGGTCCCATCGCATGCCGCCCAAAGCGACGCGCGCGCAGCGCGTCAAATGGCACGCCGCGCATGCGGCGGCGTGCGGCTGCCGCGACGTTCCCGCGAGCATCCGGCTCGACGTCATGAAATTGCTGCGGAGCCGGCGCAAGCCCTGAGCCGGAGACCGGCCGCATCATCATGACC
>NZ_JBFUES010001143.1:0-2183 GCF_056403875.1 Bradyrhizobium sp. P2_E8 | reverse complement strand
CCGTCAATGTCGAGGGCAAGCACATCCGTATCGAGGATGGCAAGCTGCTGTTTCACCCGGTGCAGTCGCCGCGTCCGCCGCTCTATTTCGGCGGCTCGTCGGATGCCGGCATCGATGTCGCCGTCGACACCGTCGACAAATACCTCACCTGGGGCGAGCCGCCGGCGCAGGTCGCCGAGAAGATCGCGAAGGTGAGGGACGTTGCCGCCGCGCGCGGGCGCAAGCTGTCCTTCGGCATCCGCCTTCACGTCATCGTCCGCGAGACCAATGAGGCGGCCTGGCAGGCGGCGGGTGAGCTGATCAAGCATGTCAGCGACGACACCATCGCCACGGCGCAGAAGAACTTTGCGCGCATGGACTCGGTCGGCCAGCAGCGCATGGCGCAGCTGCACGGTGGCAGGCGCGACAAGCTCGAGATCGCTCCCAATCTCTGGGCCGGCGTCGGCCTGGTACGCGGCGGCGCCGGCACGGCGCTCGTCGGCGATGCCCAGACCGTCGCGGCGCGCATCAAGGAGTATCAGGATATCGGCATCGATACCTTCATCATGTCGGGCTATCCGCATCTGGAGGAAGCCTATCGCTTTGCCGAGCTGGTGTTCCCGCTGCTCTCGCTCGACCACGGCAGCAACGTGACGCGGCTGCATCACAACAGCGGTCCGTTCGGCGAGACCGTCGGCAACGACTACCGTCCGCATAAACTGGCATCGCAATCATGAGCCTCATCGACAGTATTTCTCTGCCACGCAGGGTCCGCCTGCCGCGCGCGGACGGCCTGGTCCAGTGGATCGTGCCGCTCGCCATCATCGCGATCTGGCAGCTCGCCTGCGTCACCGGCTTCGTGCCGACGCGCGTGCTGCCGGCGCCGAGCGACGTTGCGCTCGCCGGCTGGAAGCTGCTGCTCTCCGGCGAGCTCGCGCGCAACATCTGGGTCTCGTTCTGGCGCGCCTCGATCGGCTTTTTGATCGGCGGCAGCATCGGCTTCGCCTTCGGGCTTGCCAACGGCCTGTCGCAGCTCTCGGCCAAGCTCACCGACACCACGCTTCAGATGGTGCGCAACGTGCCGCATCTGGCGCTGATCCCGCTGGTCATCCTGTGGTTCGGCATCGACGAGAGCGCAAAGCTGTTCCTGGTGGCGCTCGGTGTGTTCTTCCCGATCTACCTCAACACGCTGCACGGCATCCGCACCGTCGATCCGCAGCTGATCGAGATGGGCCGCATCTACGGCATGAGCGACGGCGAATTGTTCCGCCGGGTGATCTTCCCGGGCGCGCTGCCCTCGATCTTCGTCGGCATCCGCTTTGCGCTCGGCATCATGTGGCTGACCCTGATCGTCGCCGAGACGATCGCGGCATCCTCTGGCCTCGGCTACATGGCGATGCAGGCGCGCGAGTTCATGCTGATCGACGTCGTCGTGCTCTCGATCCTGATCTACGCCCTGCTCGGCAAACTCGCCGACAGCGCCTCCCGCGTGCTGGAGCGGGCGACGCTCTCCTGGCACCCCGCCTTCCAGAAACGTTGAGAGTGACATGCAGACAGCCCTTCGGACCTCCCTTCCCGAAACCGAGCTCGCCAGCCGCGCCAATTTCGCGCCTCACGCCCGCGTGGTGCGCGAGGAGCGGGTGGTGCAGGCCAGCGGCCTGCCGCTCAGCATCCGTGGCCTGCGCAAATCGTTCGGCGACAACGAGGTGCTGCGCGGCATCGACCTGCACATCCCCGCCGGCCAGTTCGTCGCCATCGTCGGAAAGAGCGGCTGCGGCAAGAGCACGCTGCTGCGCCTGATCGCCGGCCTGGACAAGATCGATGCCGGCAGCGTCAGCTTTGGCAGTGACGTCCAGCCCGAGGATATCCGCGTGATGTTCCAGGAGCCGCGGCTGCTGCCCTGGGCGCGCGTTCTCGCCAATGTCGAGGTCGGTCTCGGCCGCGATCGGTCGTCGGCCGATGCGCATGCGCGGGCCGAGAAGGCGCTGACCGAGGTTGGCCTCGCCGACAAGCGCGACCAGTGGCCCTCGGTGCTGTCGGGCGGCCAGAAGCAGCGCGTCGCGCTCGGCCGCGCGCTGGTTTCTCGTCCGCGCGTGCTGGCCTTCGACGAGCCGCTCGGCGCGTTGGACGCGCTGACCCGCATCTCGATGCAGCGGCTGCTGGAGCGGGTCTGGCGCGACCAGGGCTTTACCGCGATCCTGGTG
>NZ_JBFUES010001142.1:0-2186 GCF_056403875.1 Bradyrhizobium sp. P2_E8 | reverse complement strand
GTCCGCACCCTTGGTGAAGATGCCGCCGCCGAGACGGGCGAAGATCGAGATCAGCGAGGCGCCGAAGCCAAGCGCCACCATGGCGTCGACGACGACGCGGCTGTCAGGCGCCAGCTTCAGCGAATAGACCAGGAAGCCGAAATAGAGGGTCACGCCGAGCAGCGCGAGACCCGCCACCAGCATGCCGGTGATCGCGCCCGCCTTGAAGGCGAGCTCGAGGCCGCCGGCGAGCGACGTCGTCGCGGCCTGGGCGGTGCGCACGTTGGCGCGAACCGAGACGTTCATGCCGATGAAGCCGGCCGCCCCCGACAGGATGGCGCCGATGGCGAAGCCGATCGCCACATAAAGCCCGAGGAAATAGACAAGCAGCAGGAAGATGACGATGCCGACGATACCGATCGTGGTGTACTGGCGCCGCAGATAGGCCTGTGCGCCTTCGCGCACCGCAGCTGCGATCTCCTGCATGCGCGGCGACCCCGCATCCGCGCTCAACACCGAAGACGTCGCCCAAATCGCGTAGACGACGGAAAGCACTCCGCAGAGCACTATCAACCATAATGCTGTCATGTGATTTTTTGCCTCAGATCCTTGATGTACCCCCGGCGCCTTTTATTGTCCGTCGTGCGGTGCGGCGCCTTGATTTCGAACAAGGCCGCCCCTTTCCCGAAGAGGCGGCCTCAGTCGGTCGCGAGCTTGCCAAAATCAACTTGATGGTGCAACGCCGGAAGCGGCCGAAAAAGCCGATCTCGGCAAGTATTTAGGCCAAGTCGTGAGCAAGTCCTGAGCACCAGGTCATAAGCCCAGAGCCTGGACGCCGCGATTTGGAGCAATTCCTAGAAGTGGCTGTAGGACAGCCGCTTCAAAGCCAGTTCCTGGCCCTGCCCGTCCAGGAAGCGCGGCCGCGCGCCGCCCGCGACGATCGTGCCGATCGCGGTGACCGGAACGCCGACGGCCCGCCCCGCGGCAATCAGTGCATCGCTTTGCGCCGGCGCAACGGTGCACAGCACCTCGTAATCGTCGCCCCCGGCAAGCAGCGTCTCGACGCAAACGGCGTTGCGCGCGATCAGGCCCGCCGCGGCGGCCGAGAGCGGCACGTTCGGCACGTCCACGGAGGCCGACACGCCCGACGCCGCGCAGAGTTTGGTCAGATCGCCGGCGAGCCCGTCGGAGACATCCATCGCGGCCGACGCATGGTCGCGCACGGCCTGCGCCAGCACGTTGCGCGGCTGCGGGATGCGATAGCGCGAGACCAGAGCTTCCCTTGCAGCGGGATCGGACGCGAGCGCCGCGGCCACCACCCCGCCCGTGAGCACGTCGAGGCCGAGCGCGGCATCGCCGATCGTGCCCGTCACCAGGATGCGGTCGCCCGGCCTTGCGCCGATGCGGCCAACCATCTGCCCCTGCGGCACCCGGCCAAAGGCGGTGATCGAGATCATCTGCGGTCCCGGCGTCGACACCGTGTCGCCGCCGAGCAGCGGGCACGCGAAGGTTGTCGCATCCTCGCCTAGCGCATCCGCGAACGGCCTGAGCCAGGCGTCTTCCTTGCTCCGCAGCGCCAGCGTCAGGACGAAGCCGGCGGGCACAGCGCCCTTGGCGGCGAGATCGGACAGGTTCACCCGCAGCGCCTTGCGCGCGATGGTGTCGGGTGGATCGCCGGCAAGATAATGTACGCCCTCGACCACGGCATCGGTGGTGACGACGATGTCATCGCCGGAGGAGGACAGGACCGCGGCATCATCGACCAGCCCGAACGCACCGGGATCGGTCGCCAGCGGCTTGAAATAGCGCGCGATCAGCGAGTCTTCGGCGGAGGTTTCCGGTGCGTTCGTCATCGGCACTAGCCCCAAACACCACTGTCATCGCCCGGCTCGACCGGGTGATCCAGTACGCCGAGACGCCTGATATAGACAACCGCTGCCGCGGCGTACTGGATCACCCGCCCCAGTGCGCAACTGCGCACAAGGCGGGTGATGACAGCGGAATGTGTAACTACCCTCGGCCGAACTCGTCGCCGCGAAACTGACGGCCGATCTGGTCGAGCACCGCATTCACCATGCCGGTCTCCTCGCGGTCGACGAAGGCATTCGCAACGTCGACATATTCGGAGACGACGACACGGCCCGGCACGTCCTTGCGATGCTGGAGCTCATAGGCCCCTGCCCGCAGCACGGCGCACAGGATCGCCT
>NZ_JBFUES010001141.1:0-2189 GCF_056403875.1 Bradyrhizobium sp. P2_E8 | reverse complement strand
GCGCTGCAGAGCCGGGGCCCATGACGCAACTGCGGCTTGTGCGCCCTCCTGGGTCCCGGCTCTGCGCAGCAACGCTAAGGGCGTTGCAGCGCGTCCGGGACACGGGAGTGACAATGCCGTCACCCTCCCCAGCCCTCTTGCATCGGCAACAGGTCTTGTAACAAAACCGTCACGCAGCGAAACTAAACGAAGGCCGGAGCCGCGGTTGCGGCCATGCCGCCTCACCGTTAGGAGAGATTTGATGCGCCGTTCACTGGTGTTGCTGTCCGCCGGACTGACAGTCTTGTCCACTGGACTTTCCTCTGGACTTGCCTCCGCCCAAAACAACACCCCCCGCAACCTCATCCTGTTCATCCCCGACGGGCTGCGCGCGCTGAAGGTCACCCCTGAAACGGCCCCCGCGATGGCCGAGGTCCGCGACAAGGGCGTCAATTTCAAGAACCCGCACTCCCTGTTCCCGACCTTCACGATGGCCAACGGCTCGGCGATGTCGACCGGCCACTATCTCGGCGACACCGGCGTGTTCTCCAACACGATCTGGACCAACTACACCTCAGTCCCCGCCGGCGACACCGTGGTCCCCTTCATCGAGAACGACGCCGTGCTCGGCGACATCGACGAGCATTTCAAGGGCGACTATCTCAACGAAGAGACCATTCTGAAGATGGCCCGCGACAAGGGGCTGAGCACGGCGGCGATCGGCAAGGTCGGTCCGACCTACCAGTTCGACCACACCGACAAGCCCGAAAAGCCCGGCCAGCATTCGGTCGTGTTCGACGACTCCACCGGCGGCAAGAACGGCGTGGCGCTGTCGGACGAGGTGAAGGCGGCGCTGACCAAGGCCGGCCTGCCCCTCGCCACGCCCCCGCGCGGCGACAACAGCAAGGCCGGCGATGCCAAGACGCCCGGCACCACCGTAGCCAACGTCGCGCAGCAGGCCTATTTCGCCGACGTCGCCGCCAAGGTGGTGCTGCCGATGTTCAAGGCGCGCAACAAGCCGTTCGTCCTGGTGTTCTGGTCGCGCGATCCTGATGGCAGCCAGCACAACACCGGCGACAGCCTCAACCAGATCCTGCCCGGCATCAACGGGCCGACCTCGATGGCCGGCATCAAGAACGCCGACAACAACCTCGCCCAGCTCCGCAAGGCGCTCGACGAACTCGGGCTCGCCGCCTCGACCAACATCATCGTCTCCGCCGACCACGGCTTCTCGACGATCTCCAAGGAAAGCAAGACCAGCCCCTCGGCCAAGGTCAGCTATGACGATACGCCCAAGGACTTCCTGCCGATGGGCTTTTTGGCGCTCGACCTTGCCAAGGCGCTCGACCTGCCGCTGTTCGACCCCAACGACAAGAACGCGAAGATCGACGGCAACAAGCATCCCAAGGCCGGCAACGGCGTGCTCGGCAAGGATCCGGAGAAGCCCGATCTCGTCGTCGCGACCAATGGCGGCTCGGACCTCGTCTATCTGCCGAGCAATGACAAGAAGCTGGCGGCGAAAACGATCAAGGCCCTGCTCGAGCAGGATTACGTCTCCGGCCTGTTCGTCGAGGACTCGCTCGGCCGCTTCCCCGGCACGCTGCCGCTGTCGCGCATCAATCTGCGCGGCAAGGCGGCGACGCCGACGCCCGCGATCGTGGTCAACTTCCGCTCCTATGCCAGCGATTGCGGCGAGGCGCCGACCAACTGCTCGGTGCAGGTCGCGGACACCGTGCTGCGCCAGGGCCAGGGCATGCATGGCAGCTTCAGCCGCGGCGACACCATGAACTTCATGGCGGCGATCGGTCCGGACTTCAAAGCCGGCTATGCCGACGAGATCCCGGTCAGCAATGCCGACGTCGGCATGACCGCCGCCCAGCTGATGGGCCTGCGCGGCGCACACAATGGCGGCCTGATCGGCCGCGTGATGTCGGAGGCCTTGCCCAACGGCATCGTGCCGAAGGCATTCAAGGGCGTCGAGAAGTCGAAGATGTCCGAGAACGGTCTTCAGACCGTGCTCAACGTCCAGCGCGTCGGCAGCCAGCGTTATTTCGACGCCGCCGGCTTCCCGGGCCGCACGCTCGGCCTCGAGCCGGACACCGGCAAACAAAAAACGGCGGGGAAATAGCCCCGCCGCTCCTTCGCGCTCTCAAGAGACGCAAATCTACATGCCGATGTCGAACACGTTCGGCAATTGGCCCGCCAAAGGC
>NZ_JBFUES010001140.1:0-2189 GCF_056403875.1 Bradyrhizobium sp. P2_E8 | reverse complement strand
ACCAACCCCAGCGCGGGCGATGCCTTATCTCTTTACCCGCTGCTTACCATACTAACCATGGCGACATTGAAGCAGCTTGGTTGGTAAAGTCTGAACGCCGTTAGACAATTTTTACCACGATCCGGCCGCGGACCTGGCCGGACAGGATTTTCGCGCCCCATTCGGAAACCTCGGCGAGCTGAATTTCGTGAGTAATTTCAGATAGTTTCGACCGGTCGAGATCCGACGCCAGACGCTGCCAGGCGGCCTTCCTGGGCTCGATCGGGCACATCACGGAATCGATGCCGAGAAGGCACACCCCGCGCAAAATGAAAGGCGCGACAGAAGACGGCAGGTCCATGCCGGCGGCAAGGCCGCACGCCGCGATCGCGCCGCCGTACTTCGTCATCGACAAAAGGTTGGCGAGCGTGGTCGAGCCGACGCTGTCGACRCCACCCGCCCATCGCTCCTTGGCGAGGGGCTTGCCCGGCGCCGACAATTCATTGCGGTCGATGATCTCGGCGGCGCCGAGCTGCCTGAGGTAGTCGGCCTCCGAGGTGCGGCCGGTCGAGGCGATGACGTGATAGCCGAGCTTGGACAGCACGGCGGTCGCGACCGAGCCGACGCCGCCGGCCGCGCCCGTCACCACGACGGGGCCGCTCTTCGGCGACAGGCCGTGCTTCTCCAGCGCCAGCACCGAGAGCATTGCGGTGAAACCGGCAGTGCCGATCGCCATGGCGTCGCGCGCCGACAGGCCCTGCGGCAGGGCGACCAGCCAGTCACCCTTCACCCGTGCCTTCTCGGCATAGGCGCCGAGATGGGTCTCGCCCATGCCCCAGCCGGTGCACACGACCTTGTCGCCCGCCTTCCACTGCGGATGCGAGGACTGCTCGACCGCGCCCGCGAAGTCGATGCCGGCGATCATCGGGAAGCGGCGCACCACCGGTGCCTTGCCGGTGAGCGCAAGGCCGTCCTTGTAGTTCAGCGTCGACCATTCGACGCGGACGGTGACGTCGCCCTCCATCAGCTCGGCTTCGTCGAACTGCGTAAGCTGCGCGGTGGTGCCCTTGTCCGCCTTGTCGATCCGGATCGCCTTGAATGTGGCCACGGCTGAACTCCCTGACTTGTTTCAGGGGATGTTTAGCCGATCAGGCAGGCTGCGCAACCGCCCGTTCGACGGGTTTCTCCACGATCGGAAGATTGATCAGCGCCGAGAGCACGCCGAACAGAATCGAGAGCCACCAGATCGGCGTGTAGGAACCGAACCGCTCGAACACGACGCCGCCGAGCCAGACGCCGAGGAAGCCGCCGACCTGATGGCTGACGAAGGCGAAGCCATAGAGCGTCGCAAGCCAGCGCGTGCCGAACATCAGCGCCACCAGCGCCGAGGTCGGCGGCACCGTCGACAGCCAGGTCAGGCCGGAGACCGCACCGAACGCAATCGCCGAGAACGGCGTGATCGGGAACGAGATGAAGGCCAGCGTCGCAAGCGCGCGGGTGAAGTAGATGGTCGAGAGGATGTAGCGCTTGGGCAGCGAGTTCTGGAGATAACCGACGCTGAGCGAGCCGATGATGTTGAAAAGGCCGATCGCCGCGATCACCCAGCCGCCGGTTTGCGTCGAGATGCCGCGATCGACCAGGAACGCCGGCAGATGCACCGTGATGAAGGCGAGCTGGAAGCCGCAGGTGAAGAAGCCGAGCACCAGCAGCACATAGGAGCGATGGCCAAAGGCTTCCGCGAGCGCCTTCATGAAGGTCTGCTCATCCGCCGGCGCCGCGTTAGCCGTGCTTGCGACCGGCGGCGTCGAGAGCGCCAGCGACAGCGGAATGATCAGCAGCATCAGGAAGCCGAACACGCTGAGCGCCTGCTGCCAGCCGAAATTGTCGATCAGCGCGACGCCGATCGGCGCGAACAGGAACTGTCCGAACGAGCCCGCCGCCGTGCCGGCGCCGAGCGCAAGCCCGCGCTTCTCGGCCGGCAACAGCTTGCTGAACGCCGACAGCACCAGGTTGAACGAGCAGCCGGCGAGACCAAAGCCGACCATCACGCCTGCACCGAGATTCAGCGACAGCGGCGTCGAGGAGTAGCGCATCAGGAGCAGACCGCCGGCATAGAGCAGCGCGCCGACGCACATCACCCGGAACAGGCCGAAGCGATCGGCGACTGCGCCCGCGATCGGCTGGCCCAACCCCCACAGCAAGTTCTGGAA
>NZ_JBFUES010001139.1:0-2194 GCF_056403875.1 Bradyrhizobium sp. P2_E8 | reverse complement strand
GACTACGAGACTTTGACGGTACCCTTAAGTGCGAGGTTCGCGTTTTCGAGCGGCATCGCGACAGCGACTGGGAGCCGACACCGCGCCACATTGTCATCGGGCGCGATTATCTCCTCGAGCTTGTCGAGGGGCTATTAGAGGCCAGCGCTCTCTTAAAGACGGAGGCTGCGGCCTGATCATGCAGCCTCACATGGAAAACCCCGCGCTGGCGGCACGGGGCGTTCCGAACTCTGATCTGCTGGCTGGCTCGATCACTTCGGAATGTACCCTCCCCCTCCGTACACTTCAAGCATCTCGATTGACGCGCCGTTGCGCGATCAGCCTTGCCATGGCAGCAATTATTGCCCCGTTATTTCACGGGGACGCGTCATGAACGGAGGCAGGAAATCACGCGATAAAGGCAATCGCGCCGAACGTGCTATTGTCCAATTCCTTCAAGATCGAGGCTTCGCTGCCGAGCGCGTTCCGCTCAGCGGTGCCGCCGGAGGATCGTATCTCGGTGACGTGACGATCCCCGTTCTCGGCATCGACCGTGTTGCGGAGGTGAAGGTTCGCTCCACCGGCTTCGCCCAGCTGTACGCCTGGCTGGAAGCCCGCGACCTTCTGATAGTTCGGGCCGATCGGAGGGAGCCACTTGTCGTGCTGCCCCTGAATCTTGCCGCCGAGATCGCGGCAGCCGCGGACGGAAATAAATTGCGCATTGAGCGCGTCATCATTGATCCGCGCGGTGACGCATGAACGCGCCTGTTCAACCGCAGACCTGTTCCGCCCCATCGCCTTTGGCTGTAAGCGACCCTAAAATCCGTAAGCTCCTGCAACTCGCCGGCCTGCGCTTCATGTGCAGCCGGGCCCGCTGGCTCGACAGCGAGGCCGTCAGGCTTGGACTTGCCCTGAAGGCTGGCAGCATGACCTCCGATCAGGTTGACGCCGAGCTAAACCAGATGGGTGCGCTCGATCTGGTTTATCCCGAGCTGATGGTGGCCGAATGATCGAGCCTGAGTTTCTGGAGACCTCGACACCTCTGCGGCGCGTAGCAACTATGCAAGGTTATCCATTCGTGACGTTTGACGAAATGGAAGCCGCTCCGCCGGAGAAACAATGGCTCATTAAGGGCATTTTTGCTCGGGGCGAGACATCGGCCTGGATTGGGCCACCCGGTTCATTGAAATCAGCATTATTGGCCTCGGCTGCAATCAGTGTAGGCGCCGGGCTCGATTGGCAGGACTACCGGAGCAAGACCGCGGCCGGAGTGGTCTACTTTGCGATTGAGCGGGCCGACCTTGTGAAGCGCCGGCTACGCGCGCACAGGCGGAAACTTGGTCTTTCCGGTACGCCCATCTGTGTATCTAGCGCCACTATTGACCTAACGAAGCCCGACGCATTCAAGCGGGTGGTGGATACGATCCGCGATGCCAAGACAATTCTGGGCGTCGATATTGGCCTGGTGATCATTGATACATTTGCCAAACTGATCGCCGCAGCCGGCGGAGATGAGAATAGCGCAAAGGACCAGGGCGCCGTCTTCGGCAACATCCAGCGCGTCAAAAATAACACTGGCGTCCACGTCGCATTGATAGGCCATACCGGCAAGGACGAGACTAGAGGCGCCAGAGGATCCAACGCCCTGTTGGGCGATGTCGACCTGATGGTGACGATCAGCGGCGACGACATTAAAACCGCGACTATCACAAAGGCCAATGACGCGCCGGAAGGCCCGCTGTTTTCCTTTAGATCAGAAATTCACGACTTTGGCAGGGATGAGGATGGCGACCCGATAACCGTCAACATCGTCGAACACACCGACGCGCTGCCGGGCCGCAAGACATCTCCTAAATGGGCTCCAGGCTTAAGGCTGGTCCGCGACTGCGTCGCCGCAGCCATTCTTAACGACGGAACAGACCATCGCATCAGTGGTGGCGGGCAGACGGTGAAAGCCGCCACGGTCACTGCCGCCCGAACGATCCACAGCCAGCGTTATGTCAGCACGGGCGAAGGAGACCGAACTGAAGCCGAGCGCAAGGCGTGGCAACGAAACTTCAAGGCCGCTCACTCTGCCGGCCTGATCGCAGGCGAGCTCGCTGACGGCCTAGAACTGATTTGGCTCACTGCATGACCGGGACAAGTGGGACATCGGGACACCCTATAGGGTGGTGTCCCTGTCCGTCCCACCCTCGTGTCCGGGACAATGTCCCGC
>NZ_JBFUES010001138.1:0-2196 GCF_056403875.1 Bradyrhizobium sp. P2_E8 | reverse complement strand
CGGCAATACCCAGGCGATCGTCGTACCGAAGGACTCGCCGATTCATTCGTTGGCCGATCTTAGGGGCAAGCGCGTCGCCTTCGGCAAGGGATCGAGCGCGCACAATCTCCTGGTCGCGGCGCTCGAGAAGGCCGGYCTGTCCTGGTCCGACATCACGCCTGCGCCGCTCGCGCCGGCCGATGCGACGGCGGCCTTCGTGAAGGGCTCGGTCGACGCCTGGTCGATCTGGGATCCCTATCTCGCCCTGGCCGAACTGAAGGAGAATGCGCGCGTCATCGCCTTCGACAAGGACGTGCACAAGCCGAACGCCTTCTACATCGCCGGCACCGATTTCGTGGAGAAGTATCCCTCCCTCGTCGCGAAGCTCAACACCGCCTTTGCGTCCGAAGGCGTATGGGCGGATTCGCACCATGAGGACGTGGCGAAGGCGCAAGCGGAGGCGACCGGCGTCGACATCGAAGCTGTCAAGCGCTTCGTCGCCCGCTCCAATTATCGCGTGGTGCCGCTCGATGCCGAGGTGGTCAAGAGCCAGCAGGCGGTCGCTGACCGCTTCGCCAAACTCGGCCTGATCCCGAAGCCGGTCAACCTCTCCGACATCGTCTGGAAATGGACGCCGGGGTCCTGAGCAGGGTTCAGCCCTTCAGCGCGGCCAGCAACTCATCCGGGCGCTCGGCCATGATCATGTGGCCCGCGCCCGGCACCACGACGGTCTTCGCATGCGGGATCGCCGCCGCGAGCGCCTTGCCCGCCTTCGCCGGTGTCATCATGTCGCGCTCGCCGAGGATCAGCGTCGCAGGCACTTTGACGCTCGCGGCAGCCTGAAGCGCATTGGCGTAAGCGTTGCAGGCCGACAGATCCCTGAACAGCACGCCCGGCTCGCAAGACTTCAGCACCGCCTGCGCGCCGCCATGCATCCACAGGCCCGGCGCGAGGCTGCCGCCGAGCTCCGCGTTGAAGCCGAGGCCCCAGATCGACACCATGTCGTTGGCATCCTGCGAGTTGGCCTCGGCCGCCTTGAGCAGATCCGGGCCGACCGTCATGGTCGCGGCGGTGCCGATCAGGCTCAGCGCAGAGACCTTGTCGGGATGCCGCGCGGCGGTCTCCAGCGAAATCAGCGATCCCATGGAGTGGCCGATCAGATGCGCCTTCGCGGCTCCTGCGGCATCGAGCAGCGCCGCCGTCCAGTCCGCCATCTCGGCGATGCTTGCGAGCGAGGGGCCGGCCGAGCGGCCGTGACCGGGCAGGTCAGGCGCCAGCACGGAGTAGCCGTGATGGGCGAACCAGCGCGTGTGCAGCGCCCAGGTCGAATGGTCGAAGCCGGCGCCGTGGATGAAGACGACCGCGGGCAGGGACTTGTCGAACTCGCGGCCGCCGGTTGCGACAAATACATCAGTGCCGTTGACGGAGAGCTTCATGGCCTAAACCTTTTGCGAGACGCGCAGCGCTTGATTGAGGTCGTCGATGATGTCGGAGGCGGTCTCGATGCCGATCGAGAGACGCACCAGCTCCTCGCCGATGCCGGCGGCCTTGAGCTGCGCGGCGTCCATCTGCTGGTGCGTGGTCGAGGCCGGGTGGATCACCAGCGTCTTGGCGTCGCCGACATTGGCGAGATGGCTGATCATGCGCAATGACTCGATGAACTTGCGGCCGGCGGGCCGTCCGCCCTTGATGCCGAAGGAGACGATCGAGCCGGCGCCGCGCGGCAAGAGCTGCTTGGCGAGCTGGTAGTCCGTGTGGTCCTCGAGCGAGGGATGCAGCACCCAGTCGACGGCCTTGTTGGTCTTCAGCGCCTCCAGCACGGAATGCGTGTTCTGCATGTGACGGTCCATGCGGACGCCCAGCGTCTCCACGCCCTGCAAGAGCTGGAACGCGTTGGTCGGCGACAGGCAGGCGCCGAAATCGCGCAGGCCTTCGGTGCGCGCGCGCATGATGAAGGCCGCGGTGCCGAACTGCTCGTCGAAGACGATGCCGTGATAGCCGCCATAGGGCTCGGTCAGCACGCCAAACTTGCCGGAGCCGCGCCAGTCAAAACGGCCACCGTCGACGATGGCGCCGCCGATCGCGATGCCGTGGCCGCCGATCCACTTGGTCGCCGAATGCATCACGATGTCCGCCCCGAGCTCGATCGGCCGGCTGAGATAGGGCGTGGCGAAGGTGTTGTCGATCAGCAGTGGAATCTTTGCCTCATGCGCGATC
>NZ_JBFUES010001137.1:0-2200 GCF_056403875.1 Bradyrhizobium sp. P2_E8 | reverse complement strand
AGGTGAATGCGTAATGGATACCCGTAACGTTCAWGCAGGAGCTGATGCCGGTCACGGCATCAGCTTCAACGAAGCCTTCCGCGTCTGGCTGCGCGTCGCCTGCTTAAGCTTCGGCGGGCCCGCGGGCCAGATCGCGGTGATGCACCGCATCCTGGTCGAGGAGAAGAAATGGATCTCCGAGGGCCGGTTCCTGCATGCGCTGAATTACTGCATGCTTTTGCCGGGACCCGAGGCGCAGCAGCTTGCGACCTATATCGGCTGGCTGATGCACCGCACCGCCGGCGGGCTGATGGCGGGCGGGCTGTTCATCCTGCCCGGCATCATCGCCATCATGGCCTTGAGCTACGTCTACGCCGCCTTCGGCAATGTCAGCTTCGTCGAGGCGCTGTTCTTCGGCCTGAAGGCGGCCGTGCTCGCCATCGTCGTCGAGGCCGTGGTGCGCGTCGGCAAGCGCGCGCTGAAGAACCGCATCATGATCGCGCTCGCCGCCATCGCCTTCGTCGCCATCTTCTTCTTCGCGGTTCCCTTCCCGATCATCATCATTGCCGCCGGCGTGATCGGATATATCGGCGCCAGGCAGGGCCGCCCGGAGTTTGCACCGGCCGGTCACGGCCCTGGCGGCAGCGGCGCCGTGATCGACAGCATGCTCGGCGACGCCGTGCCCGATCACGTCAAGCCTGATTCCGCGCGCGCGATCCGGGTCGGCGCGCTCTGGCTTGCGCTGTGGCTGGTGCCCGTGATCGCGCTGCTTCTGGCCCTCGGCCAGGCCAACGTGTTCAGCCAGATCGCCCTGTTCTTCTCGAAAATGGCGCTGGTCACCTTCGGCGGCGCCTATGCGGTGCTGGCCTACGTCGCCCAGCAGGCGGTCGAGCATTATCACTGGCTGAAGCCGCACGAGATGCTCGACGGCCTCGGCATGGCCGAGACCACGCCGGGCCCGCTGATCATGGTGCTCCAGTTCGTCGGCTTCATGGCCGCCTATCGGGACCCCGGCGGCCTGTCGCCAATGCTGGCGGCGACGTTCGGCGGACTGCTCGCGACCTGGGTCACGTTCACGCCCTGCTTCCTCTGGATCTTCGTCGGCGCGCCCTATATCGAGCGCCTGCGCGGCAATACGGGCCTCGCCGGCGCGCTCAGCGCGATCACCGCCGCCGTCGTCGGCGTGATCCTCAACCTCTCGATCTGGTTCGCGCTGCACACGCTGTTCCGCGAGACCGTGCCGGTGCACGCGTTTCCGTTCGCTTTCGACAGGCCGGTGCTGACCAGCGTCGACATTCCGGCGCTCGTGCTGTCGATCGCAGCCGCCACCGCGATCTTCCGCTTCAAGCTCGGGATGCTCACGGTGCTTGCGGGCAGTTGCGCGGCTGGTGTTGGGCTGCGGATGGCGGGGATCATCTAGGAAGAGGAGCGCACCCGTCACCTGGCGCCAGGGCATGTACGCGGTGCGATCTCAGGTCTTGGCCTTCGGACGTCCGTATCACGGACTGACGCGGCCGCCGCCAAGTCCCGCCCTACAGGGCTTGATCGTAGGCCTGCAGGATCCGGACAAAATCAGCCATGCTGGATCGATCGCCGTTTTCAGCCATAGCCGCGATCTGACCATTGGATGCGCGCTGGTTTCCCTGCCAGAACCGCATCAGGAAATCGGCGATGTTACGCATGGGCGTACTCTCTGCACCAACCATGGCAGCAAGCCTCAGTTGAGCGGCAGAGCGCCGCTGGATCGGGAGAAGAGCCCGGCGGGCACTACGCCGCCGGCCTTGTCCCGCAACTGCCGGCTCGCAGGACCGGTTCCGTTGCTCTTCACTCTGGATGTATCGGTAGCACCAAGCACTGGGTCGGCGCCATCGCGCGGAGGTATGAAGTGACCATACCTAGGTAGACCTGGGGCCGGTGGAATGAGCCGCGCTCCTAGCTTGAGTGACGCCCCATGTTTTCTCCAAAGTGTCGCGCCGTCCTTTGCAAGCTGTAAGATGGTCGCGAGATCGCTACCGGGTCTTGGATGCGAAACGAACTGCATAACAACCGCAGGCATTTTCCCCACCAATGAAAAATGATGGCGCCAAATAACCCGGCTGATCATTTAGCCCGAGCAGAATTCCAAACAGTGCAGCCTCAGGCTTGATCTGGATCAATTTCATTTTTCCAGCTTGGCGGCAGTCTCCCCGTTCTTGCGCTGAATGACGGCATTGCATGGAGA
>NZ_JBFUES010001136.1:0-2201 GCF_056403875.1 Bradyrhizobium sp. P2_E8 | reverse complement strand
GATCTGATGCGCCCGGTGCCGGTGGCGCCGCTCACGATCGCGACCGAGATTTTGCGCGAGGGCCGCAAGATCCAGCTCTGCGAAATCAAGCTGCTCGCCGACGGCGTGCAGGTCGTGGGCGCCACCGTGCTCAAGATCAAGACGCAGGCGCAGGCGCTGCCGGACGAGGTCAAGGAGCTGCCGGTCACCTTGCCGTCGCCGGAGGATTCACTGGTCGAGGACGGTCATGCCGCCACCAGTCCGTTCGTGCGCTCGGTCTCGATGCGCGCCGCGCGCGGCCGCTTCGGCCAGGCCGGTGCCGGGGCGGTCTGGTTTCGCGTCGACCATCCCTTGATCGAGGGCGAAGCGATCTCGCAGGCGATGCGCGCAATGGTCGCCGCCGATTTTTCCAACGGCACGGCTTCGACGCTCGACTTCCGCGCCTGGACCTACATCAACGCCGATCTCACCGTGAGCTTTGCGCGCCAGCCGGTCGGCGAGTGGATCTTGCTGGACGGCGACTCCTGGATCGGCCCCGACGGCGCAGGGCTCGCCATGTCGCGGCTGGCGGACCGGCAAGGCTATTTCGGTCGCGCGGTGCAGAGCCTGGTGATCGAGAAGCGGTGAGCGTGACGGCAAGCGCCGTGATCGCTGCTTGAGCCGATTGAACGGCAGACTTCCGCCGCCGCGGAAGGGATGCCCTGGTCGCGAGCCTCTTCTTGTCCGGAGGTCTCTGTTCGACGCCAGCGTCCTGCCAGTTCAACTGCCGTAGACGATCTTGATCTCCCACAGCAGGACAACAATGGCCGTGATCAACGTGATGGCGGCCAACGCACTTTCCAAGGAAGCGACTCTCATCTGATACTCCGCTTCCCAGCCCCGTCAGCGGTCTATTTGATTCGTTGATTCGCCTGCAATCGTGCGGACGGCGTGGCTGCAAAGTCCCTTCCGCGCTGTTGTTCGCCGGTCACAGCGACACCGTAGAATCCCGGGGGCGGGCGCGGGAGGCTGTACGGTGCTGCCTGCCACAAGTTGCAGATCGAGATGACTACCCCACCATCCGGTCCCGCCCGCTCCAAAATCCCGCGCGCAGCACCTTCTTGTCGACCTTGCCGACGCCGGTCATCGGCAATTGCTTGACGAACTGGATCTGCTTCGGCGCATGCGCCGAACCCTTTCGCGTCTTCACGAAATTGATCAGCTCGCCCGGATCGGGCCTTGCGCCTTCGCGCGGCACGACGATGGCGATGACGGCTTCGCCCCATTTCTCGTCAGGGATGCCGACGACCGCGACCATCGCGACATCCGCATGCTGAGACAGCACGTCCTCGACCTCGCGCGGAAAGATGTTGAAGCCGCCGGAGACGATCATGTCCTTCTTGCGGTCGAGGATGAACATGTAGCCGCGCTCGTCCTTGCGCGCGATGTCGCCGGTGTGGACCCAGCCGTTCTTCAGCGTCTCGGCCGTGACGTCAGGCCGCTTCCAGTATTCCGCCATGACATGCGGGGCGCGCACGCAGATCTCGCCGGCATCGCCCGTCTTCACCTCCTGGTCGTTGTCGTCGAGGATCCTGACCTCGCAGGCCGCGATCGGGAAGCCGCAGGACAGGAACAGCTCCGGCGTCCTGGGATCATGGTCCTTCTTGCGCAGCACCGAGATCGGATAGCATTCGGTCTGGCCGTAGAGCTGCGAGAACACCGGCCCGATCCGTTCGATGCCCTCGATCAGCCGGCTCGGAGACATCGCGGATGCGCCRTAGAGCACGAGCTCGAGCGAGGAGAGGTCGGTCCTGCCCAGCGCGGGATGGTCGAGCAGCACGTAGATCATGGTCGGAACGAACAGCGTGAAGTTGATGCGCTCGCGCGCGATCGTCGCCAGCACGGCCTCGGGATCGAAACCCTTCAGCACGTGCACGGTGCCGCCGCGCATCAGGGTCGGCAGCACTTTGGTGCCGGCGACATGGCTGATCGGGGCGACCGTGAGATAGCGCGCACCTTCCGGGATTTCGAAGTCGGCGAGGATCGCGGCGGCGGCCCCGGCATTTTCGCGATGGTAGCGCAGCGCGCCCTTGGATTTGCCGGTCGTGCCGCCGGTGTAATTCAGCGTGGAGATATCGTCAGGGCCGGCAAAGCAATGCGCGCTGGCATGGCCTTCGATATCGATCGCCTGCAACAGATCGACGCCATAGTCGGCCGGTCCCATGGTGAAGACCGCCTTGAGG
>NZ_JBFUES010001135.1:0-2204 GCF_056403875.1 Bradyrhizobium sp. P2_E8 | reverse complement strand
CATGTACGCCGCCGATCCAGTTCGAGAGATAGTGATATTGAGCAGCCGCGACCGCCGGCGGCAGATGGCTGAGGCCGAGCTTCTCAAGCCCCGGCAGGAAACGCTCCTGCTGCTGGCGGCGGAACACGCGGAAGACGAACTCCGCGGCATCCGCCGTACCGCGCCGCGTGACGACTGTGAGAATGAGGCCGGTGAAATAGGCGTGATAGAGATCGGCGACCGCGCGCCAGCGTTTCCATTGGGCGTCCTGCGCGGAATCAGCGGCGGCGGTCATGTTCGCTCCCGGCTTGTTGTTTTGCGGGAGTGTGTCATCGCGGCTGGGGCGGCGCAACACGCCACAGGCTCGGCGTCATCGCCCGCGAAGGCGGGCGATCCAGTATTCCGAGACGGGAATGATTGAATCGATGGGCCGCGGCGTACTGGATTCCCCGCCTTCGCGGGGAATGACGGCGGGGGATGTGGCTACACCCGAAAATGCTTCGAGAGCTTCAAGCCCTGCGCCTGGTAGTTCGAGCCGATGCGCTGGCCGTACATCGCGTCGGGGCGGGCCAGCATCTTCTCGTAGACGAGACGGCCGACGATCTGGCCGTGCTCGAGGATGAACGGCACTTCGCGCGAGCGCACCTCCAGCACGGCGCGCGATCCCAGCCCGCCGGCGCCGGCATAGCCGAAGCCGGGATCGAAAAAGCCGGCATAGTGCACGCGGAATTCGCCGACCAGCGGATCGAACGGCACCATCTCAGCGGCAAAGTCGGGCGGCACCTGCACGGCCTCTTTCGAGGCGAGGATGTAGAACTCGCCGGGATCGAGGATCAGGCTGCCGTCGGGACGGGCCGAGATCGGCTCCCAGAAGTCCTCGACGGAATAGCCGGAGCGGCGATCGACATCGACCACGCCGGTGTGGCGCTTGGCGCGGTAGCCGACGAAGCCGCTGGCCTTCTCGCCGGAGAGATCGACGGAGACGGCGACGCCGCCGGACAGATCGGCATCGTCGATRTCGACGAGGCGCTCGGACGCATGCAGCGCATCGAGCTCGTCGGCATTGAGGATGGCATCACCGGTGCGGAAGCGCACCTGCGACAGGCGCGAGCCCTCGCGCACCAGCACCGGAAATGTCTTCGGGCTGATCTCGGCATAGAGCGGGCCGTGATAGCCGGCGCCGATCATGTCGAAGCGGCGGGTGCCGTCGGCGATCACGCGGGTGAAGACGTCGAGCCGGCCCGTCGAGCTCTTCGGGTTCGCGGCCGCGACGATCTCCAGCGGCAGCGCGAGGCTTTCCAGCAGCGGCACGATGTAGACGCAGTTGGTTTCCAGCACCGCGCCGTCGGCGAGGCTGAACTCGTGCAGCTTCAACTCGTCGATGCGCTCGGCCACCGTGGCGCCGGGACCGGGCAGGAAGCTGGCGCGGACGCGATAGGCGATGTCACCGAGACGCAAATCGAGGCTCGCCGGCTGGATCTGGCTTTCGACGAAGTCATAGGCGGGCAGGATGAGGCCGCCCTCCGCCATCGCCGCGATCATGCGGTCGGGCAGGATACCATTGGCGTCGGCGGCAATCGTGAAACTCAACCGGGGGTCCTCGTCAGRGGTCAAACGCATCCGGACATGTGGGAAATACTAGCCTTTTACGGCTATCCGATGGACGCCTTGACGGAAAGGCCATTGCGGAATATGAGCATCACTTATCCCGTGGTGATTTGAGCCGGCCGGCTTGCAGCCACGTTAAATAAGTCGCTAAACAGGCCGGGGACCTCTGTGATCCCGGCCCGTGGATATATCCAGGCCGGTTTTTTTGTGACCGTTTTCGACGAGACGGTCATGTCGGAGGTACCTATGTCGAAGTCGCCTGCTGCTTACCGTCCCGAAACCCGTCTGGTCCATTCCGGCACCCTGCGCTCGCAATTTGGCGAGACGTCGGAGGCGCTGTTTCTGACCCAGGGCTACGTCTACAACAGCGCCGAGGAGTGCGAGGCGCGGTTCAAGGGCGAGGATCCCGGCTTCATCTATTCGCGCTACTCCAACCCCACCATCTCGATGTTCGAGCGCCGCATGATCGAGCTCGAGGGCGCCGAGGCGGCGCGTTCGGCCGCAACCGGCATGGCCGCGGTGACGACCGCGATCCTGGCGCCGCTGAAGGCCGGCGACCACGTGGTCGCCTCCCGCGCGCTGTTCGGCTCGTGCCTCTACGTCATCCAGGACCTGTT
>NZ_JBFUES010001134.1:0-2209 GCF_056403875.1 Bradyrhizobium sp. P2_E8 | reverse complement strand
CAGTCACGTCGCGTGCCTCTTCGCTTTTTGCTACCGGCCCGTTTTGCGCAAAAACGGCCGGCCGTGCAAGCGCAGGCTACGCCACCGCCGGCCCCGTCCTCCCCAGCGTCACCTCGACGATCTCCGGCGGCACGCCGACACGGAGCGGCATGATGCTGCAACCGAGGCCGCCGGAGATGATGACGTCGCATTTCAGCCTGACATGACCATAGGCGAGCCGGAGGCCGTGCTGCCGGGGAACTGCCGGCGACCAGCCGAGCAGCCGGACCTGGCCGCCATGAGTGTGGCCGGACAGTTGCAGCGCGACGCGCGCGGGCACGCGCGGGGCGATGTTGGGCTCGTGCGCGAGCAGGATGATCGGCGCGTCGTCCGTGACTTTGGCGAGCGTCGCGGTGAGATCGTCGGCGCCGACGCGCCCGGTGCGCCGGAAGCGCCGCGCCGGCAGAAAGGCAAGCTGATCGCCGAGGCCGGCGAGCCAGAACGGGCGGCCGTCCTTGGTGAGACGCACGGCGTCGTTCTCGTAGACGGGAATACCGGCCGCCTCCAGCGCACGATGCGCCACCGTCGGGCCATACCCGGCCTGCTGCACGGCCCTGTCCACCCAATAATCGTGATTGCCCATGACGGCATGGACGCCGAGCGGCGCTTTCAGGCCCGCGAGCACCCTGGCCCATTCGTTCGCGGGAATGATGCGCGTGACCTGGTGAAGTCCGGCGACATAGTCGCCGAGCAGCACGATGAGGTCGGCATTCAACCCATTGGTGCGGTCGACGATGGCCTCGATCCGCTCCAGCGACATCCAGGGATCGCAGGCATGGACGTCGGCGATCACGGCGATCTTGAGCGGCAGATCCGCCGGCCATTGCCGCGGGGTCGGATGATAGCGGGTGACGCCGAGCCGCAGCACCGGCTCGATACCGACGCCGTAGGCGGCGGTCGAGACACCGAGGGCGGACAGGCCGCCGAAGGAACGGATGAGACGACGGCGCGTGATCATGGAAGTCCGCTTCTGCTACGGCATCTTGATGCGRGCCGATTGAAGCGGAATTGGGGTTGGCTCGTGCAGACCGTCTGCATCTCGGTGCAGACCGTCTGCACAAAGGCTACCATCGGCCCTCGCCGACCAGCGCATCCAGCCGCGCCTTCAATTCGTCGGGCGCACGGTAGTACCAGACACCGCCGAGCAGATCGCGAAAACGTGCGTCGGCGCGCGCCTCGCGCTCGATCCGGTCGATCGTCCCGACGCTGATCACGTCTTCGAGGGGACCGGCGGCCAGCAGCGACAGCAGCACCGGGTTGGACTCGATCTTGAGGATCTCCAGGATCAGGTCGATCATCCTGTCGGGATCGTCTTCGCGTAGGTCGCGCTCGAAATCCATGATCGCGAACAGATTGTCGTCCTGGTCGCGCTCGGATCTGGAATATTGCTCGACCCAGGCGCGCGCGAGCTCGGTGACCGACATGTTGGCGCAATCGAGCGGCTCGCGCGGCGTGCGCTGCGCCAGATGGTCGACATGCCACGCCTCGCGATCGGCGAGGCCTGCAATACGCGACATCAAGGGATCGTCGGGACCGACATGCACGCCGCCCAGCAGCCAGCGCAGCCGGTCATTGTGTGCGGCTTCCTGCTCGACACGCGCCATCACCTCCGTGCCATGCGCATAGAAGAGCGCCAGCAGGAACTTGTCGTTGAGCTGCATCACCGTCGGCTTGTCGGTCTCGGTCTTGAGAACATCGAGCACGAGATCGAGCGCGGCTTGCGGCCTGCGATGCGGCAGATGGTCGAAATAGACCTTGATGGCCCAGATGCTGCCGACCTGGTCGCGACGGCTGACGCGCTGGAGCGCGCACCACATCGACGCCAGCTCGCCGCGCGGCATCGAATCCAGCAGCGCCTCGGTCTCGTCGGGCGTGCGCAGCTGCGGCGCGATGGTCTTGAGCAGCCTCGTGTCGTCCGTCGGCGCCATTCCTTCCCACTCCAGTCCGTGTGTGGCGATCATGTTCGCCGCGCGTTCGGATTAGTGCCGGGATGGAACCGGTGGGTTCATCGACTGCGGCGATCAGTCGTCGCTTTCGTCGGTGCCGAACAGGCCGAACTGTGCCGCATCGCGATTGGGCTCGGCGAGGCCGAGATGGCGGAAGGCGTGAGAGGTGAGCAGCCGGCCGCGCGGGGTGCGCTGGAGATAGCCGCACTGGATCAGATAGGGCT
>NZ_JBFUES010001133.1:0-2212 GCF_056403875.1 Bradyrhizobium sp. P2_E8 | reverse complement strand
GAATGACGGAGAGGGCGTGTACTGGATCACGCCACCGCGCGATCGCTACGCGACGCGGGGATCGCTACGCGACCCGGGGATCGTTACGCGACGCGGGGGTTGAGCTCGCCCTTGGCGTAGCGCTTGGCCATCTCGGCGGTGGTCAGGACCTTCTTGATCTTGGAGGCCTGCCCTGCGGTGTTGAACTCCTGGAGCCGCTGCTTGCACAGCTTGGTCATCGCTTCCATCGCCGGCTTCAGGTACTTGCGCGGGTCGAACTCTTCCGGATTGTCCTTGAGCACCTTCCGGATCTGGCCGGTCATCGCCATGCGGTTGTCGGTGTCGATGTTGATCTTGCGCACGCCGTTCTTGATGCCGCGCTGGATCTCGGCAACCGGCACGCCCCAGGTCGGCTTCATCTTGCCACCATAGGTGTTGATGATGTCCTGGAGATCCTGCGGCACCGAGGACGAACCGTGCATGACGAGATGCGTGTTCGGCAGCTTGCGGTGGATCTCCTCGATCACGTTCATGGCGAGGATGTCGCCGTCCGGCTTGCGGGTAAATTTGTAAGCACCGTGAGACGTCCCCATCGCGATCGCGAGCGCGTCGACCCTGGTCTCCTGGACGAACTTCACGGCCTCGTCCGGATTGGTCAGGAGCTGGTCGTGGCTCAGCTTGCCTTCGGCGCCGTGGCCGTCTTCCTTGTCGCCCATGCCGGTCTCGAGCGAGCCGAGCACGCCAAGCTCGCCCTCGACGGAGATGCCGCCGAGATGGGCCATGTCGGTCACGGTCTTGGTGACGCCGACATTGTAGCCCCAGTCGCCGGGGGTCTTGCCGTCGGCCTTGAGCGAGCCGTCCATCATCACCGAGGTGAAACCGGCCTGGATCGCGGTCATGCAGGTCGCGGGCTCGTTGCCATGGTCGAGATGCACGCAGACCGGGATGTGCGGATAGATCTCGGTCACCGCGTCCATCATGTGCTTGAGCATGACGTCGTTGGCGTAGGAGCGCGCACCGCGCGAAGCCTGGATGATGACGGGCGCATCGACCTGGTTGGCGGCGTCCATGATCGCCAGCGCCTGTTCCATGTTGTTGATGTTGAAGGCCGGTACGCCGTAATCGTTCTCAGCCGCATGGTCGAGCAATTGACGTAACGTGATCCGAGCCATGTGTCTTTTTCTCCGGTTTGGGCCTTCAGGGCCCCGCTAGCTACTTGTCGACTGACTACTTGACGCGCAGGACCTCGACGCCGGGCAGTGGCTTGCCTTCCATCCATTCAAGAAATGCGCCACCGGCGGTCGAGACATAGGTGAAGTCACCGGCCACATGGGCCTGGTTGAGGGCCGCGACCGTGTCGCCGCCGCCCGCGATCGAGATCAGCTTTTTCGCCCTGGTGCGCTCGGCGGCGTGCTTGGCGGCCGCGACCGTGCCGCGGTCGAACGGCTGCATCTCGAAGGCCCCTAACGGCCCGTTCCAGACCAGCGTCGCCGCGTCGTCGATCGCGGCGTGGACGCGCGCGACCGATTGCGGGCCGACGTCGAGGATCATGCCGTCGGCCGGGATCGCATCGAGGCCGTAGGCGTGGGAGGGCGCGTTCGCCGCGAAATGATAGGCGACCGTGGCGTCGACCGGCAGGATGATGGCGCAGTTGGCGGCTTCCGCCTTTTCCATGATGCGCAGCGCGGTCGGCGCGAGATCCTTCTCGGCCAGCGACTTGCCGATTCCGACGCCCTGGGCGTGCAGGAAGGTGTTGGCCATGCCGCCGCCGATCACGAGTGCGTCGACCTTGCTGACGAGGTTTTCGAGCAGGTCGATCTTGGTCGAGACCTTGGCGCCGCCGATGATCGCGATGACCGGCTTGGTCGGCGAGCCCAGCGCCTTCTCCAGCGCATCGAGCTCGGCCTGCATGGTGCGGCCTGCATAGCCCGGCAGCTTGTGGCCGAGGCCCTCGGTCGAGGCGTGGGCGCGGTGCGCGGCCGAGAACGCGTCATTGACCCAGATGTCGCCGAGCTTGGCCAATTCCGCGACGAAGGCGGGATCGTTCTTTTCCTCTTCCTTGTGGAAGCGGGTGTTTTCCAGACAGAGGATGTCGCCATCCTCGAGTGCCGCCACGGCCGAGGCCGCGGGCTCGCCGATGCAGTCGTCGGCAAACGCGACCGGCTTCTTCACCACCTTCGACAACGCCTCGGCGACGGGCTTGAGCGACTCCTTGGCGTCGCGTCCCTTCTGC
>NZ_JBFUES010001132.1:0-2214 GCF_056403875.1 Bradyrhizobium sp. P2_E8 | reverse complement strand
GGCCGTGGCTTCCTGTGGAGCTGGTTACGCGATGCCCGCAGCCTGGGTGCGATCCTGGTGGCGCCGACGGCGACCGGTCAAACCTGGGCGCTGATGAGCGACGACACTGATACGCCCAACCTCATGCGCATCCTCGAGACCGTGCGCAGCCGCTGGACCATCGACGGCTCGCGCATGCTGCTGACCGGCATGAGCGACGGAGGCACTTTCTGCTACGTCAGCGGGCTCGATGGAGCCTCGCCCTTTACGCATCTCGCGCCGGTGGCGGCGACCTTCCACCCGCTGATGGCGGAGATGGCGGATGCTGCGCGCCTGCAGGGCCTGCCGATCTTCATCACCCACGGCAAGCTCGACTGGATGTTTCCCGTGCAGACCGCGCGACAGACACAAGCGGCGTTCTGCGCCGCCGGCGCCGACGTCACTTATCGCGAGATCGACGATCTCAGCCACACCTATCCGCGCGAGATCAATGCGGAGCTGCTAGAGTGGCTGAACGGAGAATGAACAACCTCTCCTTAGATGCGCCGCATGGCCGCGGAACCATCGCGCCGTGCCGACGTTATCGGCGCGACACCGGAGGTTCGCTATGAAGACTTTTTTCGGAATGATTTTGGGCGCGCTGCTTCTTGCGGGCGGCGTCTATGTCTATGATTCCATGCAGACCTCATCCGTCGCCAATGGCGAGGTCGCGACCACCAACCGCACCATCGTGAACTGGGATGTCGCCAAGGCCGACTGGGATGCTCTGCGCGATCGCGCGCACAAGGACTGGGTCCGCATCTCGTCGAAGTAACGTTGCTGACATCATGAACAAGGCGCCGTCGCGGTCTGCGGCGGCGCCTTTGTGTTGGCCAGTCGGTTGCGGCGGGCGCCTTAGTTCATCTTGGCCTTGCGCGCGTCGGCGATGACCTGCTCGAACTCGGTCATGCTGAGCGCGCCGGGCACGCGGTACTTGCCGACGATGAATGACGGGGTGCCGCGGAAGCCGAAGGCTTCGGCCTGCTCGTTGTTGCGCTTGAGGATGGCGTCGATGTCCCTGGCATGGTCGGCGAGATCGCGCTTCAACCGGTCCATGTCGACGCCGGCAGCCGCCAGAAGCTCATTGATGCGCGGCTCGGTCAGGCGGGAGCTGACGCCCATCATGGCGTCATGGGCCTGGTGGTACTTGTCCTGGAATTTCGCCGCGAGCGCGATCCGCGCCGCCGTGACCGACACCGGCCCAAGGACCGGCCAGTCCTTCATCACCAGCCTCACCTTGCCGTCGTCCTGAACGACCTGGCGCAGCTCGGGCTCGAGCTTGCGGCAATAGGGGCAATTGTAGTCGGACCATTCGACGATGGTGATATTGCCGTCGGGATTGCCGGCGACGGGCGTGTCCGGATCGCGCAGCACCTTGGTTTCGGTCAGCACCTCGTCATCGGCGGCGGCGGCCCATGCCGAGGTGATGCCGCCCGCTGCGAGCGCGCCCACCCCGATCAGCGTGAGCGCCGCACGCCGCGTCGGTACCAAGAGGCCCTTATTCCTGAATCCAGTCATATCTCGTCCCGTTTCGGTCCCATCCCCGCAAATACGGTTGGAGACCGGGAAGTGTTACGCTTCATATAGAGCGTCGCGGCGGCGATGTCATCGCACCAGCAGCGTGACCGCCAGCGGGACCAGGAACGAGGTCACCAAGGCGTTCAGGCTCATGGCGATGCCGGAAAAGACGCCGGCGATCTCATCCACCTGGAACGCGCGCGCGGTGCCAATGCCGTGCGCGGCGAGGCCGGCGGCAAATCCGCGCGCGCGGAAATCGGTGACGCCGGTGCGGTTCATCAGCGGCGTCACGATGATCGCGCCCATGATGCCGGTGAGGATCACCGCGACCGCCGCCAGCGAGGGATCGGCGTGCAGGGATTCGGCGATGCCCATGGCAACGCCGGCCGTGACCGATTTCGGCGCCAGCGACAGCACGACGTCGCGCGGCAGCCCGGCGAGCTCGGCCAGCAGCACGACCGACACCACCGCCGTGACCGAGCCGGCCACGAGCGCCACCAGCATCGGCACGATGGACGACACCACGCGCCTGCGGTTCTCGTAGAGCGGCACGGCGAGCGCGACGGTGGCGGGCCCCAGCAGGAAATGCASGAACTGCGCACCGGCGAAATAGGTGGTGTAGGAGGTGCCGGTTACGAGCAGGAACGCTCCGATGATCCACATCGCATGCAGCACGGG
>NZ_JBFUES010001131.1:0-2215 GCF_056403875.1 Bradyrhizobium sp. P2_E8 | reverse complement strand
GGATTGTCGATGCCGCACAGGACCGGCAGACCAAGCTTTCTTTTAGCGTGCTGTCGCGCCGTTCCAACCAGGTCGCAAACTTCCTTCGCGCGCAGGGCTTGAGGCGCGGCGATCATCTCCTGCTGCTGCTCGGCAATGTGGTCCCGCTGTGGGAGACCATGCTGGCTGCGATGAAGCTCGGCGTCGTCGTCATCCCCGCCACCACGCTGCTCACCGCCGACGAGCTGCGCGACCGGCTCGATCGCGGCAAGGCGAAGGCGGTGGTGGCCGCGCAGGATCAGGTCGCGAAGTTCGCGAGCCTTGGCACCGAGCTTGGCGCCGAGAATGTCGTCCGTATCGTGGTCGGTGATGCCTCCGATGGCTGGCTCGCCTATGACGAGGCGACGAAAGCTCCGGAGAGTTTTGCGCCCGACGGCCCCACCAACGCCGACGACCCGATGCTGCTCTATTTCACCTCGGGCACGACGGCAAAGCCGAAGCTGGTACTGCATAGCCAGCGGAGCTATCCCGTCGGCCATCTCTCCACCATGTACTGGATCGGGCTGAAGCCGGGCGACGTCCACCTCAACATCTCCTCGCCCGGCTGGGYCAAGCACGCCTGGAGCTGCTTCTTCGCGCCGTGGAATGCGGGGGCCACCGTGTTCGTGGTGAACCAGCCGCGTTTCGATGCCAAGGCGCTGCTTGCCACCATCGGGCGGTGCGGCGTCACCACGCTGTGCGCGCCGCCGACGGTATGGCGGCTGTTCATCCAGGAGAACCTCGCGTCGTTCAAGGTCGCGTTGCGCGAGGTCTGCGGCGCCGGCGAGCCGCTCAATCCGGAGGTGATCGATCAGGTCCAGGCGGCCTGGGGCCTTACCATCCGCGACGGCTACGGCCAGACCGAGACGACGGCGCTGGCGGGCAACTCGCCCGGGCAAAACATCAAGGTCGGCTCGATGGGCCGGCCGCTGCCGGGCTATCGCGTGCAGGTCAGCGATGCCGACGGCAACCCGGCGAAGGAGGGCGAGGTGACGCTGGTGCTCGGGGCGAGCCGTCCCGCCGGCCTGATGCAGGGCTATCAGGGCGACGATGGCAAGCTCTCGGGCGCCGAAGGCACGCTCTATCGCAGCGGCGACGTCGTGTTCGAAGACGAAGACGGCTATCTCACCTTCGTCGGCCGCTCCGACGACGTCTTCAAGTCCTCCGACTACCGCATCAGCCCGTTCGAGCTGGAAAGCGTGTTGCTCGAGCACGAGCTCGTCGCCGAAGCCGCCGTGGTGCCGAGCCCGGACCCGATCCGCCTTGCGATCCCCAAGGCCTTCGTGCTGCTGACGTCGGGCGCCGAGCGAACGCCGGAGACGGCGCTGTCGATTTTCAAGCACCTGCATACGCGCCTGGCGCCGTTCAAGCGCATCCGCCGCCTCGAAATCGTCACGGAGCTGCCGAAGACGATCTCTGGCAAAATCCGCCGTGTGCAGCTACGACGGCTGGAACGCGACGACGACCGCAGCGATCCCCTGCGCGGCCGGGAATTCCGGGAGGAGGATTTTCCGGAATTGCCGAAAACACGGAGTGAGACCTAAGTGAACGAAGTCTGGAAGAAGCCGCCGATTACGCTGGATGCCTATCAGGCCATGGTCGGCAAGGAGGTCGGGCTGTCGTCATGGCACCTGATCGACCAGCCCCGCATCGACACCTATGCCGACGTGATCGAGGATCACCAGTTCATCCACGTCGACCCTGAACGGGCGAAGAAGGAGACCGCGTTCGGCACCACGATTGCGCACGGTTTTCTGACGATGTCGCTGCTGTCGATCATGTCTTATGAAGTCATGCCTGTCATCGCCGGCACCACGATGGGCGTCAATTACGGCTTCGACAAGCTCCGCTTCATCTCGCCGGTGCGCTCGGGAAAGCGCGTCCGCGGCCGGTTCGTGCTGGCGGAAGCCAGGCTGCGCAAGCCGAACGAATTGCAGTCCCGCACCAATGTCACGGTGGAGATCGAGGGCGAGGACAAGCCCGCGCTGGTCGCCGACTGGCTCGGCCTGATCTATTTCGCCTGATACCACGCGTCGCTGCCGGGCTTGACCCGGCAATCCATCGCTGCTCAAAAGCTTTTCGATTTTGATGGATGGCCGGGTCAAGCCCGGCCACGACGATCCAACGTTTGGGAAACGCACTCATGGCAATCAGGTTTGACGGACGCGTCGCCATCGTCACCGGCGCGGGCAATGGC
>NZ_JBFUES010001130.1:0-2222 GCF_056403875.1 Bradyrhizobium sp. P2_E8 | reverse complement strand
GATGGAGCGTTGCGTAATCCGGGAAACGTCTTGCGCTCCGCGCCAATCCCGGATTTCGCTGCGCTCCATCCAGGCTACAAGATTGCGATCCTTACGAAGGAATCTTTGCGATGACTGTCTACGCAATCGCGCAATTGAAGATGACGGACCGCGCGGCGTATGACCGCTATCAGGCACGCTTCTTCGATGTGTTCAGGAAATACAACGGACGGCTGCTGGCGGCCGACGAACATCCGCGTGTGCTCGAAGGGGCATGGCATCATGACAAGCTTGTCATGATGTCGTTTCCCGACGAAGCCGCGTTTTTCGCCTTCTCCAACTCGCCCGACTATGTCGAGATCTCGCAAGACCGCAAGGCGGGCGCGCAGGCGACCGTGCTGCTGGTGAAGGGATTTGCGCCCGTCGGTTAGAGTAGCAACTCACCAGAACGGTCCATAGCCGAATACGAACGGCGCAGGCACGCCGTAAGGATAGGGACGGTAGTAGACGGGCCGCGCGTAGTAGCGCGGATCACGGGGCGCAGAATGCCGCGCAATGTCGTGGTGTCGCGCGTGTCGTCGCGCATCAAAAACTGCGATCCCCGCCGAGGCATCCGGCTTCGTCGTCCTCTGCATCGCGGAAGCGCGAGGCAAACCGGCGGCGAGCCCAACGAGAACGGCCAATGCAATCCATCGCGTCATGACGACCTCCGCGCCTTGAGCATGCGGGCTTCACCAGGCCGTCTGCAAGTTAAAACAGGCCCGGCGCAGTGATGACGATGCCCGCGCCAATGATGACGGCGCCAATGGTGTTACGACACAAGGATGAGGGCCGAGCTCTGGAGCCTTGAGACTGAATAGGCTATGGATGAACGCGCCCCGGACGCGAATGCAGAGGGCACGCGACAAGTTCCTGAGCCTCGGCGCAACATTTCGCGCGCCACCAAAACCGGCCGTCAGCGACGAACGTATCTTCTGGTCGAGCGAATGCAGGAGATGGTCATGCCGAATTCCAGCGGATTGCGGATATCTCGCCTCGCGATCGCAGCGAGCCTCGCGCTCGGCGCGAGCTCGGCGATTGCCGCGCAGGGACCGGGCGTCGAGGCCGGCGCGGCGAGCCCGCTGACTCAGCTCGTGATGACGATCCTGGTCTATGGCGCGTCCGCAGCTGTCGTYGGCGCCGGCCTGATCGGCGCGCTCCGCGGGAATTGAGGGGCGTCAGCCCCGGCGCCAGTAGCAGCTCATATGCGGCACGATCACCGTGCCGCTGGGCCGGTATTCCTGCACATAGGTGGCGTTGCACTCGCGGACCGCATCGGGACCGGGATTGTAGCGCGGATAGACGCCGTCCGGGCTGTAATAGGGCGTGACGCGCAGGCGCGTCTGGGACCGCTTGCGCGGCGGCGGGGCGTCGGGCGAGACGGCCTGGGCCAGCCGGATGTCGGGGCCGGCCGTCTGGGCCCGGGCCGGGGTTGGGGCAACGACAAAAAAAGTCGAAAACAACCCCATGCACAGTAGAACCGGTACTGCTGTTCCCGCCCGCATCACACCACCACTGACCTAAGCCATCCCCTTGATGCGTCGTACGCTCCCCGTTTTCACGCGCGACGTCAACGCTCGATCTTATAAAGCGGGATGCAACGCCGCGAAACCCACGCTAAGAGAAGTCCATGTGGACGGAATTGAAGGCCCCCTCGCTGGCCGAGATGGAAGCGGTGGCCCACGAATTGTTCGAGCGCCTGCCGGCGGAGTTTCGCGGGCTGTGCGAGGGCGTGATCATCCGCGTCGACGACTTCCCGACCGAGGAGGTCCTGGACGAGATGGACTGCGAGAGCGAGTTCGACCTGCTCGGCCTATTCCAGGGGGTCGGCCTGCCCCAGCAGAGCTTTGGCGACGTAGCGCGGCTGCCCAACATGGTCTGGCTCTACCGCCGGCCGATCCTGGATTACTGGACCGAGCACGACGAGACCCTCGGCCATATCGTCCGCCACGTCCTGATCCACGAGATCGGCCACCATTTCGGCCTTTCGGACGACGATATGGCGGCGATTGAGGCCCAGGAGACGGGTCAAGCAGACTAGATCTGCCGAATTCGGCCTAGGATTCGGCCCCCGATCGCGATAAATACCTGTTCCCCCTGAACCACCCGGGAAAGCGCAACCATGGACAAGTTCACCACGCTGGAAGGCGTCGCGGCGCCGCTGAAGATCATCAATGTCGACACCGACATGATCATTCCGAAGC
>NZ_JBFUES010001129.1:0-2225 GCF_056403875.1 Bradyrhizobium sp. P2_E8 | reverse complement strand
AAGCAATCCAGAGTCTTTCCACGGACACAGTCTGGATTGCTTCGCTTCGCTCGCAATGACGCTTGGGGCGACGTTCGGTGCTCACGTCACCGCATTCACGACCTGATATTCCGGCCGCCGCCACACCTCGCCTGCGATCACCTCCTCGATGATCTCGGCCGCCCTCATCAGTTCAGCCTCGCCGATATACAGCGGCGTGATTCCGAAGCGCATGATGTCGGGGGCGCGGAAATCGCCGATGACGCCGCGGGCGATCAGGGCCTGCATGGCGGCGTAGCCGCCATCGAAGGCGAAGGAAACTTGCGAGCCGCGGCGCTCATGCGCACGCGGGGTCACCAGCTTCAAGGACGGGCAGCGGCGCTCGACTTCGGCGACCAGGAGATCGCCGAGCGCCAGCGAGCGCGCGCGGACTTCGGCGATATCGACGCGGTCCCAGATGTCGAGCGAAGCCTCCAGCGCCGCCATCGCCAACACCGGCGGGGTACCGACGCGCATGCGCTCGATGCCGCCGGCCGCGACATAGGCGAGCTCAAACGCAAACGGCTTTGCGTGGCCCATCCAGCCCGACAGCGCGGCGCGCGCGGTGTCGGCGTGGCGCGGCGCGACGTAGAGGAAGGCCGGCGCGCCGGGACCGGCGTTGATGTATTTGTAGGTGCATCCCGCGGCGAAATCGGCACCTGAGCCGGCGAGATCGACCGGCAGCGCGCCGGCCGAATGGGCGAGATCCCAGACCGTGACGATGCCGAGCGCATGAGCTTTCGCCGTCAGCTTCGCCATGTCGTGGCGGCGGCCGGTGCGGTAATCGACCTCGGTGATGTAGAGGACCGCGATCTCCTCCGACAACGCAGCCTCGATCTCCTCCGGCGCGACCAGGCGCAATTGATGCCCGCGCCCGAGCGTCGCGATCAAGCCTTCGGCCATGTAGAGGTCGGTCGGGAAATTGCCGCTGTCTGACAGGACGACCTTGCGCGATGCGTTCATGTCGAGCGCAGCGGCGAGCGCCTGGTAGACCTTCAGCGACAGCGTGTCTCCGACCATCACCGAGCCTGCTTCCGCGCCGATCAGCCGGGCGATGCGATCGCCGACATGGCGCGGCTGGGCATACCAGCCCGCGCTGTTCCAGGCGCGGATCAGCTCGTTGCCCCACTCGGTGGTGATGACGCGGTTGACGCGCTCGGCAACGCCCAGCGGCAGCGCGCCGAGTGAATTGCCGTCGAGGTAGATCACGCCGTCAGGCAGATGGAACAGCGCCCTGGTGTCGTCATAGACGCGAAGCTTCGACTTGGTCATGGACATCTCTAGAGAATGGTGCGGACGCGCCAGAGTTCGGGGAACAGCTCGATCTCCAGCATGCGCTTGAGATAGCTGACGCCGCCGGTTCCGCCGGTGCCGCGCTTGAAGCCGATGACCCGCTCGACCGTCGTCACGTGGTTGAAGCGCCAGCGCCGGAAATAGTCCTCGAAATCGACCAGCTTCTCGGCAAGCTCGTAGAGCATCCAGTGCGTCTCCGGCGCCTGGTAGACGATACGCCAGGCCTGCAGCACGCCCTCGTTGAAGCTGTGGGTCTCGCGGACATCGCGCGATAGCACCGCGGCCGGCATCTTCAGCCCGTTGCGGTCGGCGAGACGCAGCACCTCGTCATAGAGGCTCGGCGTCGCGAGCTCGGCTTCGAGCAGCTTCGTCGTCTCGACATCGTGCGCGTGCGGCTTCAGCATGGCGTGGTTGCGGTTGCCGAGCAGATATTCGATCAGCCGGTACTGGCGTGACTGGAAGCCGGAGGACTGCCCGAGCTGCGAGCGAAAGCGGGTATATTCGCTCGGCGTCATCGTGCGCAGCACGTCCCAGGCGTTGTTGAGCTGCTCGAAGATGCGCGACATCCGCGCCAGCATCTTCATCGCGGGCTGCACCTCGTCGCGGCCGATGGCACGGCGCGCGGCGCTGAGCTCGTGGATGGCGAGCCGCATCCACAGCTCGGTGGTCTGATGCTGGATGATGAACAGCATCTCGTCATGCGCCTCCGACAGCGGATGCTGCGCGCCGAGGATCGAATCCAGCGCCAGATAATCGCCATAGGACATGCGCCGGGCGAAATCGGTCTCGGCGCCTTCGCTTGAAGGATCGTAATCGCTGGACGTCATGGCTGGCCCTCTCGATCGATCATTGCCGGCCTGCTCAATCGAGGCCGATCAGGCGCGCGGTGATCTGCGACGACGGATCCTTGAGCC
>NZ_JBFUES010001128.1:0-2227 GCF_056403875.1 Bradyrhizobium sp. P2_E8 | reverse complement strand
CCGGTCAGTGCGAACAGGCCGAAATACTGCGCGATACGGTCCTTTGGTGCGAGGCGGATCAGGAGCGTGCGCGAGGCGGCCTGAAGTGGTCCGCCGGCAGCGCCGATCAGGCAGCCCAGCACGAGATAGGCGCGCTCCGCGGCGCTCGAGAACAGGGGCGCGCCCGGCTGGGGGGCTGCGACCTTGACGAACAGCACGCTGTCCTTGTCGACCAGAAGGATCGCCGCCACCGACAGCAGCAGGATCAGCAAGCTGCCGGCAATGACGGGCTTCGGCCCGAGTCGATCGTCGAGCTTGCCGCCAAGCCATGCGCCAAGGGCGCCGGCAATCGCGAGCATGATGCCGAAAGTGCCGATCTGGATCGTGTGCCAGCCGAAGGTGCCCGCGGCATAGATGCCGCCGAAGGCGAACAGCGACACCAGGCCGTCGGTGTAGATCATGTTGGCGAGCAGGAACGCTGCGAGCGATTTCTGCTGCGGCAAACTCCTGATCGATTGCTTCAGCTCCGACAGGCCTTCGCGCAACGCCTCGCGCACCGGGCGCTTCGCCGGATAGTCCGGCGTGAACAGGAACATCGGCGTCACGAAGATGATGAACCACAACCCGGTCAGCGGTCCGGCGGCGCGATCTCCCTGATGACTGGCGGGATCAAGCCCGAAAAGGGGCGTGAGACCGAGCAGCGTGCGTCCGGTCTCGGGATTCGCCGCGAGCAAGCCGAGCACGATGATCAGGCTGACGATGCCGCCGATGTAACCCGTGGCCCAGCCGGTGCCGGAGAGCCGGCCGATCCGCTCCGGCGGCACCAGGGTCGGCATCATCGCGTTGTTGAAGACGGTGGCGAATTCCGCGCCGACGCTGGCGAGCGCGACCGCCGTGAGCAGGGGCGGAATGACCGAGGGATCGCCGGGCTTGCCGATCCACAGCGTGCAGGACGCCAGCACCAGCAGCGCGCCGAACCCCGCGATCCATGGCTTCCTGCGGCCCGAGGCATCCGCGATCGCCCCCAGCACCGGCGACATCAGCGCGATGGCGAGGCCCGCAGCCGCCATCGCAAAGCCCCACAACGATTGGCCGGTGGCAGGATCTGGCGCAATGCTGGTGGCGAAATAAGGCGCGAACACGAAGGTCGTGATCAGCGTGAAATAAGGCTGCGCGGCCCAGTCGAAAAAGATCCAGCTGACGACGGCGGCGCGCGGCGGATAGGTCCGCTGGGCGCTGGCCATGCGCGCATCCGAGGCGATCGTCGTCATCACGCAGTCCTCATCACGAACAGTTTTGCCTGTCTTGGAGCAACCGTATAGCATTGCAGCGGTACGTGTGAACCGTCCCGAGGACCCGGCGGAAATTTTGATGATGTCGTCATTTTCGACACGGCGGACATTTTTAGCCTTCCTTGCCGCTCTGGCGCTTGGAGTGGCGTCTGCGACCGCGCAGGATGCGCGGCGCGCCTATGTCCCGCCCGCGCTCGACACTGTGCATGCCGTTGCAGCCGAGCACGGCATGGTGGTGGCGCAGGAAAAGATATCGGCGCAAGTCGGCGCCGATATCCTGCGCCGCGGCGGCAATGCCGTCGATGCCGCGGTCGCGACCGGCTTTGCGATGGCCGTGACCTATCCCCGCGCCGGCAATATCGGCGGCGGCGGCTTCATGGTGATCCATTCCGCTGAGCGCAACGAGGACATCGCGATCGACTATCGCGAGACCGCGCCGGCAGCGACCACGCCACAGATCTTCCTCGGTCCCGACGGCAAGCCCGACACCGCGAAGTCGCGCGATTCCGCGCTCGGCATCGGCGTGCCCGGCACTGTCGCAGGGCTCGCGCTGGCGCTGGAGAAATACGGCTCGGGCCAGTTCACGCTGGCGCAATTGCTCGAGCCCGCGATCGCGCTCGCCCGCGACGGATTCATCGTCAGCGACGATATCGCCGATAGCCTGCCGGGTTGGCACCGGCGCCTCGTGCGCTGGCCTTCTTCGGCCAGGATTTTTTCGCGGCCTGATGGCACCTCACTCGGCGAAGGAGATCGACTGATACAGAGCGATCTCGCCGAAACGCTCTCGACCGTCGCCACGCAAGGTCCGCGCGGCTTTTATGAGGGCCCGGTTGCGGAAAAGCTCGCCAAGGCCCTGTCCGCCGCCGGAGGCATCATGACGGCTGCCGACCTGAAGGCCTATCAGGCAGTGATCCGCGCGCCGGTGCGCGGCACCTATCGCGGCTACGACATCGTGT
>NZ_JBFUES010001127.1:0-2229 GCF_056403875.1 Bradyrhizobium sp. P2_E8 | reverse complement strand
GCATTTGCCCTCCTGCTGGGATCGGCCGGCTCGGCCGCCGCGCTGACCAAGGAGGCGGCGATCGAGAACTGCCGGATGACCGTCGGCAAGCCGATCGTGCACGCGTGCATGCAGGCCCAGGGAGGTCGCAAGGCCGGTGCCGACATAGAGGGGTGCCGCGCCAAGGCATCGCCCCAGGTCAGGGCCTGCGTGATGGCGGCGCTCAACGCCGCGAACGGGCGCGCCAACGTGGCCGTCGAAATGCCGAAAGAGGCGGCGCCCAAGCTCGATCCGGGCACTGCGCTGCCAAAGGATTTCGTCGCGCCACCGCGCAACATCTCCGATATCACGGCCATTCTCGATGGCRAGAAGCCCGATGCGAAGCTGATCGCCGAGCTCAAGGCGGATGCCGATGCGGCACCGACGGGCAAGGAGTCGCGCCAGGATCTCGCGCAATTCTACTTCGATCRCGCCAATGCGCGCTCGCAACTCGGCCGGCTCGCCGAATCCATCGCCGACGCCGACARGGCGGTGGAGGTCGGCCGCGGAGCCGTCAGCCCGAACTTGCTGGGGCGTCTGATGCAGCTGCAGTCGGTGCAGTATTCGCTCGCCGGCGATCCCAAGCGCGCGCTGGAGGTCATGCAAAAGCTGTTGCGCGAGACGGCCAATACGCCGGGCGCGAAGGGCTACGTGTTCAATGCCAACCGTGCGATTGCGTCCATCCTCCTGCAGATGGGCGACGTCCCGCAGGCCGAAGCCTATCTCCGTCGCAGCCTGACCGCGATCCAGGAAGCGCGCACCAGCGGGCTTCCTGGTTGGCGCGCCAGCTATTCCAAGCTGGGCCAGAACTGGGAAGGCGAGATCGAGATGTCGCGCGGCGCGATCTTCGAGGCGCGCGGCCAGTTCGCCGAAGCCGAGGCCGCCTATCGCACCGCCGAGATGCGCAAGCGCGCCGGCAACAAGGGGGTTCTGGAGCTGGACAATCCGCCTGCAGAGACACTGCTGCTCCAGGTTGTCGACGGCCTCGTCCTGAACCAGGCGCGCATGAAGGCGCGGCAGGGACGGCTCGCCGAAGCCGAGGTCGATGCGCGCCGGGCGCTGCTGGCGCGGCTGAAKGACACCGGCAAGTACAATCCGGTGACGCCGCGTTTCGTGATGGGGCTCGCCGGTATTCTCGTCGATCAGGGCCGCTACGAGGAGGCCGAGCAGCTCGGCCGCGTCGCCCTCGACATCAGCAAGACCGTCGGCGTGCCGGACGACTCGCAGTCGACGGTGCAGTTGCTGTCCCAGCTCGCCGGCATTCTCAGCCTTCAGCGCAAGAACGCCGAAGCCAACGCCATGTTTGCGCGGATCGACCAGGCGATCGCGAAGTGGGATCCGCAGCGCCGCCAGGTCTTCGAGCTCAATCCGTCGCGCATTCTCGCGCTCTACAACTCCGGACAGCTGGACGCCGGCATTGCGGCGGCCGAGCAGCTCGTCAAGAAGCAGGTCGGGCGCGTCGGTGAAAATCATTTCGATGCCGCCTCCGCGCGCGGCACGTTGGCCGTCGGTCTGATGCGGGCGCGGCGCGATGCCGAGGCGATCCGCGAGTTCAAGGCTGCCATCCCGATCATGATGGCGAGCGCGAACGAAAACGCCGACGATGAGAATACCACTGTGGTGGCCGCGCGCAGCCAGCGGCTGCAAACCATTGTCGAAAGCTATCTCGCGCTGCTCGCGCGGGCCGAGGGCACCGGCAGCAGCGTTGGCGAGGAGACCTTCGGCCTCGCCGATGCCGTTCGTGGTCGCTCGGTCCAGCAAGCATTGGCAGCTTCGAGCGCGCGCGCGGCGGCCAAGGATCCGGCGCTCGCCGAGCTCGTGCGCATGGCGCAGGATCTGACCAAGCAGGTCAACGCCCAGCTCGGCACGCTCAACAATGTGCTCGCGCTTCCGGCGGCGGAACGCGACGAGAAAGGCGTTGCACAAATCCAGGCTTCGATTGCCGCCTTGCGCGGCCAGCGCGACAAGGCGCGCCAGGAGATCAAGCAGAAATTCCCGATCTACGCCGATCTCGTGTCGCCCAAGCCGCCGAGCGTCGCCGAGATTCGTGCGACGCTGGCCGACGACGAGGCCATGCTGTCGTTCTATTTCGGCCAGAACGGCAGCTTCGTCTGGGCCGTGCCGAAGTCAGGGGCGGTGGCGTTTGCCGCCGTCAACGCCAAGATCGGCGATATCGAGACCAAGATTCGTAAACTTCGTGAGGCGCTCGAG
>NZ_JBFUES010001126.1:0-2233 GCF_056403875.1 Bradyrhizobium sp. P2_E8 | reverse complement strand
ACCGACGAGGGCACGCTCGGCAAGATCCTGATCCCCGAGGGCACCGCCGACGTCGCCGTCAACACGCCGATCGCGACGATTCTCGCCGATGGCGAGACGGCCGCCGATCTCGCCAAGGCGCCGGCCGCGCCCGCGCCGAGCGTCGCGCAGGAAGTCGCCGAATCCCGCTCGCCGGTCGGCGAAGGCAAGCCGATGATCTCGGCGCCGAGGGCTGCGCCCGCGCCGCAAGCTGTCGCCGAGCCCGATCCGGAAGTGCCCGCCGGCACCGAGATGGTGACGCAGACCATCCGCGAAGCGCTGCGCGATGCCATGGCCGAGGAGATGCGCCGCGACGCCGACGTCTTCGTGATGGGCGAAGAGGTTGCCGAGTATCAGGGCGCCTACAAGGTCACCCAGGGCTTGCTCCAGGAATTCGGTGCCAAGCGCGTCATCGACACGCCGATCACCGAGCACGGCTTTGCGGGCATCGGCGTCGGCGCCGCGATGACCGGGTTGAAGCCGGTCGTCGAGTTCATGACCTTCAACTTCGCCATGCAGGCGATCGACCAGATCATCAACTCCGCGGCCAAGACGCTGTACATGTCCGGCGGCCAGATGGGCTGCTCGATCGTGTTCCGCGGGCCCAATGGCGCCGCCGCGCGCGTCGCCGCCCAGCACAGCCAGGACTATTCGTCCTGGTATTCGAACGTCCCGGGTCTCAAGGTCGTCGCGCCGTTCTCGGCCGCGGATTACAAGGGCCTGCTGAAGGCCGCGATCCGCGATCCCAATCCGGTGATCTTCCTCGAGAACGAGGTGCTGTACGGCCACACCGGCGAAGTGCCCAAGCTCGACGACTTCGTGATTCCGATCGGCAAGGCGCGCATCGTGCGCTCCGGCAGCCATGTCACCATCATCTCCTGGTCGAACGGCATGACCTATGCGCTGAAGGCGGCCGACGAGCTCGCCAAGGACGGCATCGAGGCCGAGGTGATCGACCTGCGCACGCTGCGTCCGATGGACACCGAGACCATCGTCAACTCGGTCAAGAAAACGGGGCGCGCCGTCACGGTGGAAGAGGGCTGGGCCCAGAGCGGCGTCGGCGCCGAGATCGCCGCGCGGATCATGGAGAACGCGTTCGACTATCTGGACGCGCCTGTCGCGCGCGTCTCCGGCAAGGACGTGCCGATGCCGTATGCCGCTAATCTGGAGAAGCTCGCGCTGCCTTCGGCGGCTGAAGTCGTCGAGGCCGCCAAAGCCGTCTGCTACAGGTAGACCATGGCGGGCCCGAAGGAGCAGCCACTGCCACCCGACGTTATGACCCGCGAGGACGCGGTCGAGATCCTGCGCGTGTTCGTGCTGGACGGCGGGCTGTCGATGGCGTTCCAGCGTGCCTTCGAGGAACCCGACATGTGGGGCCTCTTGCTCGTCGACCTTGCCCGCCATGCGGCGCGCGCCTATGCGCGCGAGAGCGAATATACCGAGGAGGACGCGTTGAGCCGGATCCTCGAGATGTTCCAGGCCGAGATCGAGCGTCCCACGGACACCGGCACCACGACGCCGCGCGGGAAGGGGCACTGACAGTGGCGATCGAATCCTATCACTTCGATTTCATGCTGGAGGCGATCCGCGAGGCGGAGGCTTCGATCGCGCAGGGAGGCCTGCCGATCGGCGCCGTGCTGACGCGCGACAACCAGATCATCGCCCGCGGCCACAACAACCGCGTGCAGGAGAACAACGTGATCCTGCACGGCGAGATGAGCTGCCTGCGCGAGGCCGGCGCGATCACATTCCACGACACCGTCATGTACACCACGCTGTCGCCATGCTCGATGTGTGCCGGCGCGCTCGCTCTGTTCAAGGTGCAACTGGTGGTGATCGGAGAATCCGTCACCTTCCCGGGCTCCAAGGACATTCTCGACAAGTTCGGCATCCCCTGGATCGACCTTGCCGACGACCGCTCCATCACCATGATGAAGAATTGGCGATCTATCCCGGCCAATGAGCGCCTGTGGCAGGGCGACATCGGCAACTAAATCTGGTCTGTTCGTCTTCGCTGTCGGAGACGACGTTTTGCAAAGTTCTTCTTGAGGTCAGCATGCCCATCAACATCCTGATGCCCGCTCTCTCGCCSACGATGGAGAAGGGCAACCTCGCCAARTGGCTGAARAARGARGGYGASAMGRTCAARTCCGGCGAYGTCATCGCCGAGATCGAGACCGACAAGGCGACCATGGAGGTCGAGGCCATCGACGAG
>NZ_JBFUES010001125.1:0-2236 GCF_056403875.1 Bradyrhizobium sp. P2_E8 | reverse complement strand
CATGCGGGATGCGTCGCGGCGCTCTGGTCGGGCGTCTCGTGGCAGGCCATCGCGATCTGCGCCGCGCTTTATTGGTTGCGCATGTTTGGGATCACCGCCGGATATCATCGCTACTTCTCGCATCGGGCTTACGCGACGAGCCGGGTGTTCCAATTCATCCTTGCCTTCATTGCCCAGAGCAGCGCGCAGAAAAGCGTGCTGTGGTGGGCCGCCAAACACCGCCATCATCATCTGCACTCGGATACGGCGCATGATGTGCACTCGCCCCGGCACAAGGGCTTCGTGTACAGTCATGTCGGCTGGATCTTCTACCGGCAGCACGATGCGACCGACCTCGTGAAAGTATCGGATCTGGCGTCGTATCCCGAGTTGATGTGGCTGCACAGGTTGGAGCTCTTGCCGGCGGCCGTGCTCGCGGGTCTGTGCTTTCTCGTTGCCGGGTGGTCGGGACTCGTGGTCGGATTCCTCTGGAGCACCGTGCTTCTGTATCACGCCACGTTCTGCATCAACTCCCTCGCACATGTTCACGGACGCAAGCGGTATGTGACCGGTGACGACTCCCGCAACAACTGGCTGCTCGCCCTGTTGACGATGGGCGAGGGCTGGCACAACAATCATCACGCCTACCAGGCCAGCGCCCGTCAGGGGTTCTACTGGTATGAGGTCGATCTGACCTATTACATCCTGGTGGCCTTGTCCTGGCTCGGGATTGTCCGGGATCTGAAGTTGCCGCCCAGGCAGGTTCTGCGCAACGAGCATCGGTTGGGATCACGCGTGGTTAAGCAAGCGGCCGAGCAGCTCGCCGCTCGCTTTGATCCGGAACACATCGCGCTCGCGATCAGAACGTCGATCCACGAGACCGAATTGTCGGTCCGGGACGCGCTCAGTCTGTTGCAGCACCGTGCCGATCTGCGCCTGTCCAGCATGCCGACCCGCGAGCAGTTGCTGGCTGAGGCTCAGCGCATGTTCGCCAAGACCATCTCCCTGGACGATATCGTCGACCGTGCCTACGAGCTCCTGCACGATTCTGTCGGCTTTCTCCTGGCTACTCCCGCTCTATCGGCCAGCACGAACGCGAAGAGTGGCATTTAGCTCGATCATCCCCATATAAGGGGCATGGCAAATTGGCAGAAGTCGACGACACGGCAAGCACCCAAGACCAAGGCTGAGCTTCGCGAGATGCTGGCTGAGGCGGTCCGTAACACGCAGCCCGGCGGAGAGTCGAAGCGCCTCGCGAAAGCCGGGAAGATCGCGGCCGGGATGACCCGCGCCGATCAAGCGTTCGGGGTCACCATTCGCTGAGCCCCGAGAAGGAGCCGCATGCGCAAATTTCCCAAGCCCTCCGAGCAAGAGCTCAAAGAGGGTCCCCAGGCCGTGTCCTTTCAGATCGCGAACGGGAACGCGCGGCAGACCTGTATTTTGCAAACCACGCTCCCAACCAAGGCGCAGGCGCAAAAATACCTTCTCGCCAATTGGCCGGCGGTCGAAAAGATGGCTCGCGACGCTCTCGCGATGGGAGCCTTTGAGGACGGCCAGATCAAGCTCATGATGAGCTGAGCCGCCGAGGCCCGGCGGCGGACGTCAAGACAAGCAACAGATCCGGGAACGCTGGCGGTTGACTACGACGCCGCGCGCGAGGCGTCGGCGGACAGCCGCGCCAGCAACGACCTTGCCGTATCCGACGACGACAGCGAGTCCACGCTGACCACGGGATCGCTGCGCATCTCGTGCTTGCCGTTGGAGGTGTGCCGCATCACCGCGGAGAGGCGGCGAGCGATCATGTGGGCGGTGCGGAAGTCGGTCTCGGCGAAGACGACGATGACCGAGCCGTCCTTCTGCGCTGTGCCGAAGTCCATCTGCCGCATCAGGCGGCTCAGGATGCGCGCGGCATCGAGCTGGGCGCGGGGATTTGAGGGATCGAAGGCGAAGCGCGCCACCGACAGGCCGCCGCCGCGAGCAAGCGTCTGCTCGACAGCCTTGGAGAAGTCGCGGGCAAAGGCTTCCGTCGTGAGCAGGCCGCTGCGCGGATCGAGCCAGCCGCCGGCATCGATCGAGCGCAGCGTGCGGCTCAGTTGCGCTTCCAGCGCATGCTGGCGGATCAGTGGCAGCGCGTTGAAAGGCTTCCGTCGTGAGCAGGCCGCTGCGCGGATCGAGCCAGCCGCCGGCATCGATCGAGCGCAGCGTGCGGCTCAGTTGCGCTTCCAGCGCATGCTGGCGGATCAGTGGCAGCGCGTTG
>NZ_JBFUES010001124.1:0-2244 GCF_056403875.1 Bradyrhizobium sp. P2_E8 | reverse complement strand
GTTGAGGGCTGCGCGGGGGATGGCGAGCACCTTGCCTCTCTCCAGCAGGCTCTTGAGCCCGGACAGGATCGCCGGCCAGCCATTGGAGACGGCGCCGAGATATTTGCCGCCCTCGACGAAGCCGTCATGCAGCACGGTCAAACGCACGAGCGAGCCGAACGGTTCGATGGTGAAGACGACGCGCGAGATCGGCTCGCCGCGGAGCTCCTCGTATTTCTGGTGCTTGAAGCTGTAGGACAGGCGCCGCGGCGGATCGGCCTCGAGGATCTCGCCGGAATCGGTGATTTCGCCGTCCAGCAGGAGCGCGAAGGGCGAGCCGACGTTCCAGTCGGAACGGATCTCGGCGCCGAACCAGTATTGCCTGGTGAACTCGCTCGACGTCAACGCCTCCCACAGCTTTTCCGGCGAGGTCTCGATATAGCTCACATAGACGAATTGCGGCTTACTCATCGCGCTTCTCCAACTGGCGTTTCAACTCGCCGAGCGCAGCGAGCTTGCCGCGCTCGAATTTCCTGATCCAGCGCTCGCCGATCTGATGGATCGGCACCGGATTGAGGTAATGCAGCTTCTCGCGGCCATGCCTGATGGTTGTCACCAGGTTGGCCTCTTCCAGAATCACAAGGTGCTTGGTCACGGCCTGCCGCGTCATCGAAAGGCCTTCGCAGAGTTCGTTCAGCGTCTGGCCGTTCCTGGCGTGAAGCCTGTCGAGCAGCGATCGTCGTGACGCGTCGGCGAGCGCTTTGAAGACCTCATCCATGGTCACGATAATAGGCAACCAAATGGTTGCATGTCAAGATGGTGTCTTTGGCGCCCGCAAACGGCTGTGCTAGCCTCGACGTTCAGCCAACGCAGATTGGTTCCGGGAGGACATTCATGTTCCGTTGCGTCTTGACTGCTGCAAGCCTCGTCCTTTTCGCTTGCGGCACCACGGTACATGCGCAGAAGCAGACTGTCGGCGCGCCGCCGGAAGCCTCCAACATGAAGCTGGTCGGGACCAACGACCTCCAGGCGCGCAGCGCGTATCAGCCGACCATCCATCATCAGGGCGATCGCTGGATCGCCTATATCGGCCATCATGGCGGCACCGACGACGTGCCCGCTCCCGTCAATCCGATGACGGGGAAGGCGGAGCCGAACGGAACCTCGATCGTCGACGTCACCGATCCCGCGCATCCCAAATATCTGCGTCACCTGCCGGGGCAGGACGGCAAATACGAATCCGGCGGCGCGCAGATGGTGCGGGTCTGCGACGGCAAGTCGTTGCCGAAGGGCGATCCGAATGCGGTCTACATGCTGCGCACCTTCGGCAGCGAGGCGCATGAGATCTGGAACGTCACCGATCCCGCCAGCCCCGTGCTGATCGCGCGCATTGGCGGCTTGAAGGACACGCACAAGAGCTGGTGGGAATGCGACACCGGTATCGCCTTCCTCGTCTCGGGCGCGCCGGACTGGCGCACGCGGCGCATGACGCAGGTCTATGATCTCTCCGATCCCGCGCATCCGCAGAAGATCCGTGACTTCGGCCTGCCGGGCCAGGAGCCCGGCGCCACCGGCGCGGTGCCGACCGAACTGCACGGGCCGATCTCGACCGGGCCCGAAGGCAATCGCGTCTTTTTCGGGTACGGCACCAACAAGGGCGGCATCCTCCAGATCGTCGATCGCGACAAGCTGTTGAACGGGCCGAAGGAGCCGACGCCGGAAAATCTGCGCTATCCCGAGATTGCGCGGATGCCGATGTCCGCCTTCAACGGCGCGCACACGACGTTCCCGATGCTCGACATGCCCGTTGCGGAATTTGCCGAGGACAAGGACGGCAGGACCCGCGACATCGTGATGATCGTGGACGAGGCGATCCTCAACGAATGCGGCGAGGCGCGGCAGATGGTGTGGTTCGCAGACGTCACCACCGAGACGCGGCCGATGATGATCTCGAGCTACACCGTGCCGGAGGCGAGCGGACAGTTCTGCCAGCGCGGCGGCCGCTTCGGCTCGCACTCCTCGAACGAGAGCATGGCGCCGGTCTACTACAAGAAGCTGGCCTTCATCGCCTTCTTCAATGCCGGCGTGCGCGCGCTCGACATCCGCGACCCCTATCACCCGAAGGAGGTCGGCTATTTCATTCCGTCGATCACGAGCGCGACCGACAAGCGCTGCATCCCGATCGAGGGCGGCGAGCGCTGCAAGGTCGCGATCCAGACCAACAACGTGGAGACGGACGATCGCGGCTACATCTACATCGTCGAC
>NZ_JBFUES010001123.1:0-2244 GCF_056403875.1 Bradyrhizobium sp. P2_E8 | reverse complement strand
GCTACATCCCGGGTGAGGGCCATAACCTTCAGGAGCACTCGGTGGTCATGATCCGCGGCGGCCGCGTCAAGGACTTGCCCGGCGTGCGCTACCACATCCTCCGCGGCGTTCTGGATACCCAGGGCGTCAAGAACCGTAAGCAGCGTCGTTCGAAATACGGCGCCAAGCGTCCGAAGTAAGCGGGAACCAGCTCAATGTCTCGTCGCCACTCAGCGGAAAAGCGCGAAGTTCTCCCGGATCCGAAGTTCGGGAACATCATCGTCACGAAGTTCATGAACTCGGTGATGTACGCCGGCAAGAAGTCGGTCGCCGAAGGCATCGTCTACGGTGCGTTTGGCATCATCGAAACCAAGACCAAGCAGAACCCGCTCGGCGTGTTCGAGCAGGCGCTCGAGAACGTCATGCCGACGATCGAGGTTCGTTCCCGCCGCGTCGGCGGCGCGACCTACCAGGTTCCGGTCGAAGTTCGCTCCACCCGCCGGCAGGCGCTGGGCATCCGCTGGCTGATCTCGGCCGCGCGCGAGCGCAACGAGAAGACGATGACCGAGCGGCTTTCGGCTGAGCTGCTGGACGCATCGAACAACCGCGGGAACGCCGTCAAGAAGCGTGAAGACGTGCACCGGATGGCGGAAGCCAACCGCGCCTTCTCGCACTATCGCTGGTAACGGCGAAACAAACGGACTCGCAAGGAACACCCCATGCCCCGCCAACATGCCATCGAGGACTACCGTAACTTCGGTATCATGGCGCATATCGACGCCGGCAAGACGACGACGACCGAGCGCATCCTCTATTACACCGGCAAGAGCCACAAGATCGGCGAAGTGCACGAAGGTGCCGCGACGATGGACTGGATGGAGCAGGAGCAGGAGCGTGGCATCACGATCACCTCGGCTGCGACCACCGCCTTCTGGGCCGGCAAGCGCCTGAACATCATCGACACCCCCGGCCACGTCGATTTCACCATCGAAGTCGAGCGTTCGCTGCGCGTGCTCGACGGCGCCGTCTGCGTGCTCGACTCGAACCAGGGCGTCGAGCCCCAGACCGAGACCGTCTGGCGCCAGGGCGACAAGTACAAGGTTCCGCGCATCGTCTTCGCCAACAAGATGGACAAGACCGGCGCCGACTTCTTCAAGTGCCTGTCCGACATCGTCGACCGCCTCGGCGCCAAGCCGATCGCGATCCAGCTTCCGATCGGTGCCGAGAACAACTTCAAGGGGCTCGTCGACCTCGTGAAGATGAAGGGTATCGTCTGGAACGATGAATCGCTCGGCGCGAAGTTCGACTATGTCGACATCCCGGAAGATCTCGTCGAGCAGGCCAAGGAATACCGCGAGAAGATGGTGGAAGCCGCCGTCGAGCTCGACGACGACGCATTGGCCGCCTTCCTCGACGGCAACGAGCCGGACGAAGCGACGCTGAAGCGGCTGATCCGCAAGGCGGTGCTGACCGGCGCGTTCTATCCCGTGCTGTGCGGCTCGGCCTTCAAGAACAAGGGCGTGCAGCCGCTGCTCGACGCCGTCGTCGACTATCTGCCGTCGCCGATCGACGTGCCTGCGATCAAGGGCACCGACGACCGCGGCAACGAGGTCGTGCGCAAGGCCGACGACAAGGAGCCGCTCGCGCTGCTCGCGTTCAAGATCATGGACGACCCGTTCGTCGGCACCATCACCTTCTGCCGCATCTACTCGGGCATCCTGCAGAGCGGCACCGGTGTCGTGAACTCGACGCGCGAGAAGAAGGAGCGCATCGGGCGCATGCTGCTGATGCATGCGAACAACCGCGAGGACATCAAGGAAGCCTATGCCGGCGACATCGTCGCGCTGGCCGGCCTGAAGGAAGCGCGCACCGGTGACACGCTGTGCGATCCCGACAAGCAGGTGATCCTGGAGAAGATGGAATTCCCCGAGCCGGTCATCGAGATCGCGATCGAGCCGAAGTCCAAGGCCGACCAGGAAAAGCTGGGCGTGGCGCTGGCCAAGCTCGCCGCGGAGGATCCGTCCTTCCGCGTGTCGACCGACCAGGAGTCCGGCCAGACCATCCTCAAGGGCATGGGCGAACTCCATCTCGACATCAAGGTCGACATCCTCAAGCGCACCTACAAGGTCGACGCCAACATCGGCGCGCCGCAGGTTGCGTTCCGTGAGCGCGTCACCAAGAAGGCCGAGGTCAAGTACACCCACAAGAAGCAGACCGGCGGTACCGGTCAGTTCGCGGAAGTGTCGATCGTGGTCGAGCCGAACG
>NZ_JBFUES010001122.1:0-2246 GCF_056403875.1 Bradyrhizobium sp. P2_E8 | reverse complement strand
GATCAGCACCGTGCCCTTCGGCAGCAGCTCGGCGATCTCCGCCATCGCGTCGGCTTCGCGGGTCAGGAAGAACGGAAAGGCGGATTCCGGCCAGATCAGGATGGTGGCATCGCGCACGCCGGTCGATTGCGGACCGGAGGCGCGGTCCGACAGCGCCAGGTATTTCTTCATCACCTCCGCCTTGGCGGCGTAGTTGAATTTCGCGTCCTGCTGGAGGTTCGGCTGCATCAGGCGCAGCTTGGCACCCGCGACCATCGTGGTCGGATGCAGCRACAGGCGGATCGCGCCGAAGATGCTCATGACAATCAGAAGTGCGACTGCCGCGGCCGGCGCGCGCCAGGCCACGCGGCGATCGGGCGTGCGGTCGATCAGCGTCGCGGGGCTCGCAAAGATCGCGACCGCCAGGAACGTCATGCCCCACAGGCCGATCAGCGACGCCGTCTGTGCCAGCGGCAACGGCTCCGACAGCGCATAGCCGAACGCGTTCCAGGGAAAGCCGGTCAGCGCGTGACCGCGCAGCCATTCGGCGATGGTGAGGCTTGCCGCGAGCGCAAGCACGCGCGTGGCGTTCTTGGTCCAGAGCAGGCGTGCCAGCGCAAAACCGATCGCCGTGAAGATGGACAGATAGGCCGGCAGGCCCAGCACTGCGAACGGCGTCAGCCAGGCGAACACGTCGGCGTCGACGAAGAAGGCATAGCCGATCCAGTACAGGCCGGGCACGAAATAGCCGAGCCCGAACCAGTAGCCGGTCAGCGCCGCGGCGGGGATGCCGCCGTATCGTCCAGCGCCGGCGCCGTCGATCAGCCAGACCATAACCGGGAAAGTAATGAACAGCACCGGGAAGGCGTTGAACGGCGCCAGCGCCAGCACCGACAGCGCGCCGGCGGCCATGGCGAGGACGGCGCGCTTCCATCCCCAGGTGAGGATGATGGCTAGCGCAATCTGCCGGAGGCGCTGGAATGCGCTCACTGTGGGCCGGTCCCGTCGCTTGGCGGCGGGGTCGGCGTGTCACTTGCCGGCGGTTGACCGCTCTCCGGCGCGGCCTCGCGGCGTCGGCTCTCGCGCTGGGTGCGCAGCGCGGGGCGTTCCTTCCGCGTCGAGATGCGCAGCCGCTTGACGCGGCGCGGATCGGCATCGAGCACCTCGACCTCGTAATTGCCGGGGCCCGAGATCACCTCGCCGCGCACCGGCAGGCGCCCGACGAAGCTGACGAGATAGCCGCCCAGCGTCTCGACTTCCTCGCCGGCCTCGCCGGTGACGAAGTCCGCGCCGATCACGGTGCGGACGTCGTCGAGGCTGGCGCGGGCGTCGGCGATGAAGGCGTTGTCCGGCAGGCGCACGATCGAGGGCGGCTCGTCGCTGTCGTGCTCGTCGTCGATCTCGCCGACGATCTGCTCGACGATGTCCTCGAGCGAGACCAGCCCGTCGCTGCCGCCATATTCGTCGACCACCAGCGCCAGGTGGATGCGCGTGGCCTGCATCTGCGCGAGCAGGTCGATCGCGCGCATCGACGGCGGCACGTAGAGCAGCTTGCGGATGATGCGCGCGTCCTCGAGCGGCAGCGCGAGATCGACGGTACGAAGGTCGAGGCCGGCCGGCAGCGGCTTCTTGCGCTTGGTCTTGGTGGCGTCCGACACGCGCGCCCGCGCGGTCATGAACGCGAGCAGGTCGCGGATGTGGACGATGCCGACGGGATCGTCGAGCGTCTCGTTGTAGACGACGAGGCGCGAATGGCCGGCGCTTTCGAAGCGGTCCATCAGCTCGCCGAGCGGGATGTCGCGCTTCACCGCGATGATGTCGGCACGATGCACCATGACGTCGGCGATGCGGCGCTCGTGCAGACCGAGGATGTTGCGCAGCATGGTGCGCTCGACGGCGGAGAAGCCGGTGTCGTCGGGCGTCGAGGCGTCGAGCACGACCTGGAGATCGTCGCGCACCGATCCGGCCTTCCAGCCGAACAGCGTGCGGATCGCGCGCAGCAGCCAGCCCTCGGCGGTCGGACGCAGGACCTCGCCTGATGTCACCACGACAGGCAAATTGGGCGTGTTGCGGGGATTGTCGTGGGTCGGGTCCGAATCCGGCATCTCAGTGCGTCCCCGGGCGGTCGGCATAGGGATCGGGAATGCCGAGATGGGCGAGGATCTGCGTCTCCAGCGCTTCCATCTCCTCCGCGTCGTCGTCGTTCTCGTGGTCGTAGCCGATCAGGTGCAGGAAACCGTGCACGGCGAGATGGCTCAGATGGTGGT
>NZ_JBFUES010001121.1:0-2253 GCF_056403875.1 Bradyrhizobium sp. P2_E8 | reverse complement strand
GATCAAGACCAAGACCGGCGCGCGCACCGATGCGCAACTGGTGCGGCTTGCAGCGAGCTGCGGGCTGACGAGAATCTAGAGCTTAGCGGCTGGAGGTTTGAAGCGCCCAAGTCTGCGAATATCTGGTTCCGGACCGGCCGCGTCAACGAAGGTCTCCAGTCTCTCTCGGATTGTGCTAAGCTCGACCCAGGCACGGCCTCTGGCACGAGGCCGCCAGTCAGTGTCTATCAGGTTCCGATTTTTCAACGCGAGCCCCTTTGAACGCTCTCTCGAAGCCGCCCTCGTTCCCGTTGTATGTTTTGTACAACAACAGGAGACGCTTCCATGAACATCCGGGACAGTCTTCTTGCAGCACTGATTGCCTCCAGCGTTTTCGCGATCGGAACCGCTGAAAGCGCAACAACCGGGGCGAAAGATCACATCACCATTCTTTACGACGCCTTCGGCACAAACGAGGCGATGACAAGGGACTGGGGATTTTCGGCCCTTGTCGAAATCGCGGGAAAGCGCATCCTGTTCGATACGGGTAACGACCCCGAGGTCTTCGCCGCAAACGTGAAGGCCAAGGGTGTCAATCTCTCGGACCTCGACTTTGTCGTTCTTTCGCACCGCCACTCCGATCACATGGCGGGGCTGTCCTACGTCCTAAGCGTCAATCCTGCTGTCAAGATCTACGCGCCAAAGGAAGGATTTGGCATCTACGGCTCGTCGCTGCCTTCCGGCTTCTACCGGAAAGACGAGGCCTTGGCCCCGGAGATGCGGTACTATGGAGGCAAGCCCCCCGAGGTGATGAAGTTCGGCACGGCATGGGCCAACGCAAACTTCGAACTAGTCGATCAAACGACCGAGATTGCGCCTGGTATCACGCTTATTTCGCTGATCTCCGACGCGCCCGGGACAAGAGAACTCAAGGAGCTGTCTTTGGCCGTCAACACGGCAGACGGCATAGTCCTTCTGGTCGGTTGTTCGCACCCCGGGATCGAACGGATCGTCGAGGCGGCGACAGCTATCAATCCCAGGATTCATCTCATCGCGGGTGGATTTCATCTCGTCGTTGCACCTGACGAGGCAATCGGGAAAGTCGTTACCGCTCTGAAGGACAGGTTCAAGGTCGACAGCGTCGCACCGGGTCACTGCACCGGTGAGCCGACCTTTGCTGCGCTCAAGAAGGCATTCGGAAACAATTATCTCTATGCCGGCCTCGGCACGTCGATACCGGTTGGAACGACGTCGGACGGGACTGCCAAACGCGGAGAAGGTCCCACGCTTGACGACCTTGCGACATATCGCAAACTGGCCGCGCGCGAAGACCCGTTCGGCATATTGCGCTCGCGCAGCTTGCGATTAGGACCGGCGCTCTAGCTCGCAGTTCGCACCTTTATGCAACGCTGTAGCCGTGCGGAATGGAACCGACACCGTCGCGCTGCGGTTAGTAGCAGAGTGAAGGAGTTGCGCCATGAGTAAGGCCCATCACAAGGCAGTCGACCATCCCCCGATCATCACCGTAGGCGAGCTCATCGACGAACTTTGCCGCTTGCCCGATACGGCCGTCGTCCACTTCCACTGCCCCATGCTCGAGCAGGAGCTGACATTCTACCGCCTTCGAAAGCGGTCAAAGGATGTCGTCGAAATTGCAGTCAATGCATATCCGGAGAGCCCGCCGGTCGTTCCAACAGCCAACGGCGCGTTTCACCCGCGCAGGCACGCAACTGCCTCGCCCTCCGTTCGTGAGGGCGCGCTTCTTCACAAGGCCAGAGGTTGAGTTAGGCGTTGCGGTCTATGCCGCCTTCAGCCCGCGCAGCAGCAGCGCGAGCGTCGCATCGACGCGGGCGGGCAGATCGGCGTCCTTCCACTCGTCGGCATGGGCCGGATGGTGGAAGCGGACGGTGGCATCGAAGATGGCGCGGGCGGTAGCCTTGACGTCGCCCACCTCGAACACGCCCTGCTTCACGCCGTCGGTCAGGATCGATGAGATCTGATCGATCATGGTGTCCTTGTGGCACTTGACGGCCGCGCAGGCCTCGCGCGCCAGGGTCAGATAAGTCTCGAACATCTCGGGGTCGTCGAGCACGCGCGAACGCTTGGCGGCGAACAGCGTGCGCAGCCAGCGGTCGAGCCTGTCAGGCGCCGGCCCCTGCTCCTTGGCAATCGCCAGGAGCGGCGCGTCGATCCGGTCAAGCCAGCGTTTGGCAACGGCCTCGCGTAGCGAGGCCTTGCTCGGGAAATGGCGATAGACGCTGCCGTGGCTCACAT
>NZ_JBFUES010001120.1:0-2258 GCF_056403875.1 Bradyrhizobium sp. P2_E8 | reverse complement strand
TCGCAGACCAACGCGAGCGACGACACCGACAATTCCGCGCCCGCCAGGAGCGAGGCGATGGACGATCCGGCCAAGGATCCAGCCAAGGATCCAACCAAGACCGGCAAGACCAAGGACAAGCCGGAGGCGTCCGACGCCAAATCGGCTGATAGGTCCGACGAGACCAAGGGCGACAAGGCCGACGGCACCGACGGGCTCGCCGCCGCCGTCGATGCCGCAGCCGCCGCGCAAGTGGACGCGACGCAGACCGCCGTGCCCGATCCCGGCGTCGTGGTGGCCGCGCCGGTCGTGCCTCTCGATCCGAACGCTGCGGCGAACCAGGCCGGCGATGCCGCCTCCTCGCCGCTGACGATCGCCGCCGCCGGCATCGCCGCCAGCGCCTCCACCGCAGCGCGGATCGCCGGCGCCAAGACCGATACGGCGACGGCCGGCGACAAGAGCGCCAAGGCCGCAGGCGCCAAGGTCGATGCCGACACCTCGGCGACGCTCGCCGATGCTGCGACCGGCACCACCGACGGCACCGCGACCGACGCCAAGACCAATGGCGGACTGATCGCCGCCGTTGACCAGGGCACGCCGAAGACCTCGTTCAAGGCCGCCGCGACCGCGCAAGGCGCGAGCGACGTCTCCAATATCGGCCAGGACGCGGGCAAGGCGAACGCCACGACCGCGCAAACTCCGGCGACCGCGACGGGCGCCGCCGCGCATCCGCAAGCAGCCAAGCCGCAAGACGAGGCCGGCGCGACCGACGCGAAGACAGGTCCCGCCGACCGCRCCGCCGATGCAACCCCTGGCGCACCGGCCACGCACGCCCATGCGAATGCGCAAGGCCCCGTCACCGCGACCGACAGCAGCGCGCAGGCCGCCTCCGCCGTGCAGGCGCCGCTGACCAATACGACGTCGGCTGCGACGGCCTCGACCGCAACGCTCACCGCGACCGCGGCCACCTCGACGGCCGTGCCGATCAACGCCGTGCCGATCGAGATTGCAGCCGCCGCACGCGCCGGCAAGACCCGCTTCGACATCAGCCTCGATCCGGTCGATCTCGGCCGCATCGACGTGCGCATCAATGTCGACCGCAACGGCCAGGTCACCTCGCATCTCACCGTCGAGAAGCCGGAGACGCTGCAGATGCTGCGGCAGGACGCGCCGCAATTGCAGCGCGCGCTCGACGATGCCGGCTTCAAGACCGGCAGCAACGGGCTCTCGTTCAGCCTGCGCGACCAGAATTCGTCGGGGCAGAACTCCGGCCAGAACAACGACAATGGCGGCAATGCCCGCCGGCTGATCATCAGCGAGGACGACAGCGTTGCCGCAGCGCCTGTCGGGCGCAGCTACGGCCGCATGCTCGGATCGAGCAGCGGCGTCGACATCAGAGTGTGAGGAGTATTCGATCATGACCACCACGAATGCCGCCACCGCCCCATCAGTCGTCTCCGGCACGACCGACATCCCGAAATCCTCCTCGTCGAACTCGCTGAGCTCGACGACGGGATCGACGCTGGCCGGCAACTTCCAGACCTTCCTGACGCTGCTGACGACGCAGCTCCAGAACCAGAACCCGCTCGATCCGCTCGACACCAACCAGTTCACCCAGCAACTGGTGCAGTTCGCCGGCGTCGAGCAGCAGCTCAAGACCAACGATGCGCTGTCCCAGCTCGTCACCCTGCAGCAGACCACGCAGGCAACCCAGGCGCTGGGCTTCGTCGGCAAGACGGCGCTGGTCGACGGCTCGACCGCGACCATGAAGAACTCGTCGGCGACCTGGCATCTCAACGTGCCGACCGACTCGACCGTGGACGTCACCGTCGCCAATTCCAGCGGCCAAACCGTTTTCACCGGCAAATATACCGCCGCCGCCGGCACCGACATTCCCTTCACCTGGAACGGAATGGGCAATGACGGCACGCAATGGCCCGACGGCAAGTACACCATCTCGGCCACGGGCAAGGACGTGGCGGGCAACAATGTCGGCATCGCCGCCCAGGTGCAGGGCGTGGTGTCGTCCGTCGACCTGACTCAGTCGCCGCCGCTGCTCACCATCGACGGCGCCAGCTACACGCTGAGCCAGGTGAAGAGCATCATCGCGACGAGCAGCAACTGAGGTGAGCGCGTAGGCCATACATTAAGGTGTCATCCCGGCGAAGGCCGGGATCCATAACTACGGTAGGAAATTTGGCGAAGACATTCTCGGTACTGCTACCTGCGTCCTATCGTTAGATCACGCGGTATGGGTCCTGGCGTTCGCCAGGACGACG
>NZ_JBFUES010001119.1:0-2262 GCF_056403875.1 Bradyrhizobium sp. P2_E8 | reverse complement strand
ACCGAGAGCATAGCGCACAAAGCCGGCAATCTTCACAGCCCCGCCGACCTTGCCTTCGGCTTCCTTCACCGCCTGCGCCACCGACTTGCCGGCGTCGTGGATGAAGGCCTGCTCGAGCAGGCAGACTTCCTTGTAATAGGTCTTGAGGCCGGACTCGACGATCTTCTCGATCACGTTCTCGGGCTTGCCCTGCTGGCGATATTTGTCGGCGAGCACGTCCTTCTCGCGCTTGACGACCGCCGGATCGAGGCCGGACGGATCGAGCGCCAGCGGGTTGGCGGCAGCGACATGCATCGCGATCTGGCGGCCGAGCGCGGCAAGCTCGTCGGCCTTGCCGGGCGATTCCAGCGCCACGATCACGCCCATCTTGCCGGCGCCGTCGATGACCGCACCGTGGACGTAGTGCGACACCACGCCCTGGCTCACTTCGAGCGAAGCTGCGCGGCGCAGCGTCATGTTCTCGCCGATGGTCGCGATCGCGTCATTGATCGCGGTTTCGATGGTGACGTCACCGACCTTGGCGGCCTTGATCTTCTCGACATCGGCGCCGACGTCGAATCCGACCTGCGCGATCATCTTGACCAGGCCCTGGAACTGGCCGTTGCGCGCGACGAAGTCGGTCTCGGAGTTGACCTCGACCACGACGCCCTTGGTGCCCTTGGTGAGCGCGCCGATCAGGCCCTCAGCCGCGACGCGGCCGGACTTCTTGGCGGCCTTCGACAGGCCTTTCTTGCGCAGCCAATCCTGCGCCGCTTCCATGTTGCCGTCGTTCTCGGTCAGCGCGGCCTTGCAGTCCATCATGCCCGCGCCGGTCGACTCGCGCAGGTCCTTGACCATCGCAGCTGTGATCGTTGCCATCGTTGAATATCCTTTGTGCCTGCCGGTCTGCCGCGGCGCGGCATCCAATTGCCCCGCCACGGTCCATCTCAGGGATTCGCGTCAACTGAAATGGTGGCCGGAATCTATCCGGCCAACCCATCGCTCTTTTTGACTATTCCGCTTCCGCGGTCAGCGCCTTGGCCTTGGCCACCCAGGCATCAGCGCGGCTCGGCAGACCGACCTCCTCACCGATCGTGTGCGCGGTGTCGTGGTCGAGCTCGGCCAGCTGCCAGAAATGGAAGATGCCGAGGTCGTTGAACTTCTTCTCGATCGCGCCCGACACGCCCGGGAGCTTCTTGAGGTCGTCGGCGGTGCCGCGGGGACCCGCAAGGCCCTGGAAGCCGCTCGAGGAAGCCGCCGGCAGCTCTTCGGCGAGCGGACGGGCCGAAGCACCGATGTCGACGCCCGAATCGCCCTGGGCGCGCGAGATGCCGTCGATCGCCGCACGCGCAATGAGATCGCAGTACAGCGAAATGGCGCGGCCGGCGTCGTCATTGCCCGGCACCACATAAGTGATGCCCTTCGGGTCCGAATTGGTGTCGACGATCGCGGCAACCGGGATGTTGAGGCGCTGGGCCTCCTGGATCGCGATGTCTTCCTTGTTGGTGTCGATCACGAAGATCAGGTCGGGCAGACCGCCCATGTCCTTGATGCCGCCGAGCGAGCGGTCAAGCTTGTCGCGCTCGCGCTGAAGCGTCAGGCGCTCCTTCTTCGTGTACGAATTGGCTTCGCCGCCCGAGAGCACGTCGTCGAGGTGACGCAGGCGCTTGATCGAGGCCGAGATCGTCTTCCAGTTGGTCAGCGTGCCGCCGAGCCAACGCGAATTGACGAAGTACTGCGCGCAGCGCTTGGCAGCGTCCGCGACGCCGTCCTGCGCCTGGCGCTTGGTGCCGACGAACAGGATGCGGCCGCCCTTGGCCACCGTGTCGCTGACCGCCTGGAGGGCGTGGTGCAGCATCGRCACGGTCTGGGCGAGGTCGACGATGTGGATGTTGTTGCGGGTGCCGAAAATGAACGGAGCCATTTTCGGATTCCAGCGGTGAGACTGGTGACCAAAGTGCACGCCAGCTTCCAAAAGCTGACGCATGGTGAAATCGGGTAGCGCCATCGTTATAATTCTCCGGTTGGTTCCTCCGGAAGCGTGTGAGCAAAACGGAGCGTTGTCGCCCCGGCTGCCACCGGACGGCCTTGTGAGCCATGCTTCCGTGTGAGATGGCGCGCTATATAGCGCGATTTCGGCCAGAAGCAAGGAAATAAGGGCCGTTCGCGGGCGGTTTTCGCCCGCGAGAGGCCCCCTTCCGTAAAGCCCGCGCCGCGCCCCAGCGCTGGATCAGCACCTGACTAGCACTTGACTAGCACTTGGGCTGGTTCGGCGGGCACTTC
>NZ_JBFUES010001118.1:0-2265 GCF_056403875.1 Bradyrhizobium sp. P2_E8 | reverse complement strand
GGATCAGGTCGATCCGCGACAGCGAGGCTGGTGGCAGCCAGGCCAGTAGCTCGGCGGCATCGCCGGCAAACAGGCGGATGTTGGCGATGTTGCCGGCCTCGATCTGCGCCAGGATCTTCGCCATGCCGTTGACATAGGGCTCGCAGCCGATGAAGCCGGTCGTGGCGAAGTTCTGCGCCTCGGCCGCAAGATGCTCGCCGCCGCCGAAGCCGATCTCGAGCCGCACATCGTTCGCCGCGGGATCGAAGATCTCGCGCGCATTCCCCGGCGCCTCGCCCGTGATGTCGAGCGCAAGATGCGGCAACAGATGATCGATCAGCTCGGCCTGGTGCTGCCTGAGCTTGTGGCCCTTGCGGCGCCCGAAGAAGGCGCGCTCGCTGTCATCGCGATCGGGATCTGACTTGCGTTCGCTCATCGCAGCGTCTGATACAGGCGATAGAGCAGCCGCGCGCGCGGTTCGAGCGACGAGACATAGAGCTGCTCATAGTGGGTGTGCGCGCCCTTGCCGTCGACGCCGAGCCCGTCCAGCGTGCCGGTGTGGGGAGCGGTGAAATTGCCGTCCGAGCCGCCGCCGGTGTGGGTGTCGATCAGCTCGAAGCCGATTTCGCCGGCGAGCGTCTTCGCATGCTCGTAGAGCGAGGCGCCTGCATTGCTCTTCTCGTAAGGCGGACGATTGAGCTCGCCCGTGACCTTGACGGTGACGCCTTCGGTCTTCGATGTCAGCCCGAGGATCTTGCCGACGAACTCCTCCGCGTCTTTGAGGCTCAGCACGCGCAGATCGACTTCGGCATAGGCCTCTTCCGGCGTCACGTTGGGGCGCGTGCCGCCGCGCACCACACCGACATTCACGGAGACGCCGCGCGCCGGGTCGTTCATCCCTTCCAGCGTCAGGATGATATGGGCGAGCTCGCGGACGGCGCTGCGACCGTCTTCGGGCCGCGAGCCGGCATGTGCCGGCACGCCCTTGATGAACACCTGGAAGCGTCCGACGCCCTTGCGTCCGGTGACGATCTTGCCGCCGTCGCGCGCCGGCTCCGTCACCAGCACGTATTTGGCCTTGCGCCCTTCCGTCTCGATCAGCGCGCGCGAGGTGGGGCTGCCGATCTCCTCGTCGGAGGTGAACAAGTGGGTGATTCCGAGTGGCGAACGCTCGGCCGTGGCGCAAAGCGCGCGAAACGCGATATGGGCGATGTAGGCGCCGCCCTTCATGTCGTAGATGCCGGGACCGAACGCGCTGTCGCCTTCGACCTTGAACGGCAGACGTTCGATGAATCCCAGGGGGTGAACGGTATCGAGGTGGCTCAGCACCAGGATGCCGGGCTGGTCCTGGCCCCAAGCCGAGCGTGCCAGCAGATGATCGCCGCAGCCGTCGACGCCGGCGACGCGCTCGAGCGTGACGGGCAGATCGCGATAATGATCCGCGACCAGCGACACCAGCCTGTTGACCTGATCAGGCGCCTCTGTCGGCGTCTCGATCTCCACCCAGCGTCGGATGCCGTCGAGAATAGTTTGGGTATCGAACCAATTGGAGCTCGCCATGGGCGCATCTATGCCTTTGAATCGCATCATTTGAGAGGACGCACATCAAAGCGCGGCCACAAATGACGACATAGGCCAGATTTGAAGCAGCCTCAAATCGATTGAGCTGGCGCGTCAGCGCTTGTCGGGGCCTTCGCGTGCCGCAATCTGCTCGACGAGATCGACGATGGAGCGGCGCATCTTCGAATCAGTGATTCGGGTGAACGCCTTGGTCAAGGCGAGTCCTTCGGAGGTCGCAAGGAAGTCCGAGACGTAGGAGGGCGAGGCGCCTTCTGCGAAGCCGTCCGGGCCGGCCACGCCGCTCGGTCCGCCCTCGAACAGGAACGACACCGGCACCTGGAGAATCTCGGCAATCTGCTGGATTCGGCTCGCGCCGACCCGGTTCGTGCCCTTCTCGTACTTCTGGATCTGCTGGAAAGTCAGGCCCAAAGCATCACCGAGCTTTTCCTGGCTCATGCCCAACATGATGCGGCGCATACGCACGCGGCTGCCGACATATTTGTCAACAGGGTTGGGCGCTTTCGACATTTCCTCAGCCTCCAAACACCACCCTCAGCGCAATCGATTGAATGCCTCAGGTGCCAGCATCATAAAAATCAGACCCTCTTATTGGGAAACATTGCGGAGAAATTTAGCAATGCCCACTGTCTTTTGCAGTCGGTGCAGAATGAGGAACCCGCGTGCAGTCTGTCAACCGTGAGACCACGGTTGTCAAAGGATTCCGGC
>NZ_JBFUES010001117.1:0-2267 GCF_056403875.1 Bradyrhizobium sp. P2_E8 | reverse complement strand
AGATCGAGCAGCGCGTTGCGCACCGCGCCGCCGACCACCCGCGCCTCCTCGCCATCGGCGCCCAGCAATTGCAGGACGCGCGCGGTCCCGCCGGAGATCAGCCATGGCGCACCGGCGAGGATCGGCTCCGCGCTCATCGGCAGGCCCCTATCTTTCCGTGCCCGGCACGAACTTGCCGTTCTCGATATGGGCGGGAACGTAGGTCGAATCCGGGCCGGCGCCGGAGAACTGCGCCAGGCCGATCAGACCCGCGATCACGAGCACGATCGCCACGAGGGCGAGGCGAGCGACGATGGTAACCGGCCAGGACGATTGCACGAACAGGCCGGACCGGCTGGCGGCCAGGAACAGCGCATAGACGGCAAAGGGAACGAGGAAGATTCCGATCTCGGTCAGAACCGTCCGGATCATGATGAGTAGATCCGCTCATAAAGCACACGCAGCATTCCGGCCGTTGCACCCCAGATGTAACGTTCCGCGAACGGCATCGCATAGTAAAAGCGCTCCATGCCGCGGAATTCCTTGCTGTGCAGCTGGTGGTTCGCCGGATTCATCAGGAAGGATAGCGGCACCTCGAACGCATCATCAACCTCGGAATGGTTGATCGTGAGCGCAAAGCCGGGCCGGACCCTCGCGACCGTCGGCAGGATGCGGAAGCCGAAGGCGGTGCCGTAGAGATCGAGATAGCCGATCGGCTCGACGAAGTCGCGCGACAGCCCGACCTCCTCCTCGGCCTCGCGCAGCGCCGCATCGACCGGCGAGGCGTCGGTCGCGTCGATCTTGCCGCCGGGAAAGGCGATCTGGCCGGCGTGGTCGTTGAGATGCGCCGAGCGCTGCGTCAGCAGGACGGTCGGCTCGGGATGGTCCACCACCGCGATCAGGACCGCCGCCGGGCGCACCGGCTGCTCGCGCGCGACGATCTCCAGCATCTTGTCGGTCCCGGGATCGCCCGAGGCCGGAATGATGTTGGGATCGTAGAGGCCGGGCGGAACGTCGAAGCCGAGCTTCGCCCTGGAACGGGCAAAGAAATCCGCCGCTCGAAACGCGACGGGTTCGCTTCTGGGGATAGGCTTGTTCAAAGCGCGGCCCTCACCTGCTCCGCATCGGCCATGGCGAAGAATTCGCCGGCCGACTCGACGCCGAACATCGGCTCGCCATCGACCATCCGCTCCTCGCCCATGTCAACCAGATCGTAATAGAGCGCGCGGGTCACCTTGGCCCAGAGATCGGCGCGGACGTGCAGATAGGGCGTCAGGCCGCCGTCCTTTGCCTGCTCGAAGCGCAGCCGGTGCGCGGCATCGCAGGTGACCCAGTCGTCGACATTGGTGCGGAAGCGCAGCACGCGATGGTTGTCCTCGCCGTCCTCTTGCATTTCGACCGCCATGAACGGCGCGTCGTCGACGCGAATGCCGACCTTCTCCACCGGCGTCACGAGGAAGTGCTTGTCGCCCTCGCGCTTCAGGATGGTCGAGAACAGGCGGACCAGCGCGTGACGCCCGATTGGCGTCCCCATGTAGAACCAAGTACCATCGGAGGCGATTCGGATATCGAGATCGCCGCAAAACGGCGGATTCCACAGATGCACCGGAGGCAGGCCCTTTTTGGCGCCTTCGGCACCGGCGGCACTCTTGGCAGCGGCAGTCAGTCCCTCAAGACCGCGATCGGCGCTCTGCCCTTGGTTCGCCATGGTTTGCCCTGACTTTGTCCTTTGGCACGATTGGTGCAGGTCTACGTCGTACTCGGGTGCACGGTTCCACCCCGGATTAGTCCGGTGTGGAGGTCGCCACTTCGTGATGCCCTACATACCCTTAAGCCGATAAGGTGGGGATAGGTTAATTCAACGAATACATGGCCTTCCTGCAAGTCTAGCATAGGGCCCATGTGATGATGTGATGCATCTGACGCGATGCATCTGACGTGAYGCGATGACATGACGACGCGAGCGAGCCGCGCGGCAGGCTGAAGGAGCTAACGGATGGCGGAGAGTGTCGAGAAACTCGAGGATGGAATCGTCCGCTCGGCCGAGCAGGTCTCGAGCCAGATTCGCGCGGCGAAGGAGGCGATCGGATCCGTCATCTTCGGCCAGGACCGCGTGATCGAGAACACGCTGGTCACCATCCTCTCCGGCGGCCATGCGCTGCTGATCGGCGTGCCCGGCCTTGCCAAGACCAAGCTGGTCGAGACGCTCGGCGTCACGCTCGGTCTCGACGCCAAGCGCATCCAGTTCACGCCCGACCTGATGCCGTCGGACATCCTCGGCGCCGAGG
>NZ_JBFUES010001116.1:0-2268 GCF_056403875.1 Bradyrhizobium sp. P2_E8 | reverse complement strand
GGCGGCCAGCGCCAGCGCATCGCGATCGCGCGCGCGATCATCCGCAACCCGTCCGTGCTGCTATTGGACGAAGCCACCTCGGCGCTGGACCAGACCACGGAGGCTGCGATCAACCGCACGCTGCTCAAGGTCGCCAAGGGCCGCACCATGATCTGGTCGACCCACCGCCTGACCTCGGTGGTCGAGATGGACGAGATCATCGTGATTTCAGGGGGCAGGGCGATCGAGCGCGGGTCGCATGCCGAGCTGCTCGCCAGGAACGGCACCTATCGCAAGCTCTGGAACGACCAGATCCACCAGCCGCATGGCGCGGTGGCTCAGGCCGATGACGACAGCGACGGTGACGACGAGGATGAAGACGACCTCGAGGATGATGATGAGGACGACGAGGAGGAGTGACCGAGGACGTTCGGCTCCAGATCGAAGGCGCCTCCAAGCGGCCGCAGCAGGCCTTGAGCCGACCAGGCGATGAAGCGCGCCCAGCGCTGCGCGGTCCAGTAGGGGCTCGTCGCGGTCGAGACTGAGCGGAAGTCGAACGCCTTCGCTGCCGACCACGCGTCGCAGGCTTGCTTGACCGGATCGGCGTAGAAACCGGCGATCTTGGCCGCATTCATCCCGTCGGAGGAAAGCCAGTGCGGGATATAGACGTTGCAGAGCCGCTCGACGTYGGTGAAGACCTTGTCGCAGCCGGTGCCGGCGACGGGACAGGAGGTCGAGAAGGCATCTCCGACCAGCACGATTCCAGGCTGGCCGCGAGGGTCGTTCACGTAGAGATCGACCGGGCGGACCTTCAGCTCACCGGGGATGTCGAAGGAGCCGGTGATGCGCTTGAGCCGGGGCAGGGCGGCGTCCAGCGTCTCAGCGGGTGCACGGCGCAGCTGGCGCAGCCAGGGATCGTCGAAGCCGCGGTAGACGAACAGATTGGCGCGCATCCGCGTGCCGATCGGAAACAGCGTGATGTAGGGGATGCAATCGCTCGGCCGCTCCGAGAAATAGGTCAGCGCCGGGAAGTCGAACGAATTCCGTCCCGCCGGCACCACGTCGAACCCGATCGAGATCGAATGGCAGGCGCTGACGACCTTGCGGGCGATGCCGAGCTGGTGGCGCAGGCCGACGTTCAGGCCGTTGGCCAGCACGACCAGGCGGGCCGATATCGTCTCGTCGTTGGAGAGCGTGATCTTCTGCCGCTCCGGACTGGTCTCGACCGCCAAGGCCTTGGCGCAGATTCGCTCGACTGTGGCAGGGATTTCGTCGCGGACGGCGTTGACCAGCGAATCGTAGAGGATGTTGAACTGCCGGCTCGGCGCCTTGTCGAGCAGGCGACCGAAGCGGGCGATCCAGTTCTCGCCGGCAAAGGTCGCGCGGCGCAGCACTGATTCTGCGATTCCGGTCTTCAGGAATCGCTCGACCTGCACGTGGCCGCTGAGTTTTTCGACTCGAAAGTCCGGCGGATAGCTCTCATGCGGATCGATCAGCACCGTCGAAATACCGGCGCGGCCGAGCATTGAGGCGGCGATCGAGCCGGACAATCCCCCGCCGATAATGGCAATGTCGGTGTACCGCATGGGGCCAATCTCCGCCGAAGGCGGCAGTTTGACGCATCAACAGGAAAAAAAGCCTTAGCTGGGGTTATAAAAGTATATATCACCCGGATATAAATAGATCTAGGGCTAGCGGAATGGGCACGTCGTTCCCACATCGTGGAAGCGCGGCGAGGGCGGCCAACAGGCGAATTCCATAGGCGCGAGAAGCGCTTTCTGACTGTCGTTTCGCCTTGACTTGATCGATTCCCACTTATAGAAAGCGCCTCACTTAACGACAGGCGGTGAGCATCGCCAACGTCGGAACGGGCCACCCGTTGATCCCTCAGGGGTCGTTGAAGACGGGCACCAACCTCGACGAATGCCGCTCAAACGCTGTCGATCATAGCTAGGCAATGCCAGTGCGATTTTAGGTCTCTAGAGCTCGTTCTCTTGAGATCGAATTCGGATGCATGACCTCGGTGCGCGGGCCGCAGCTTTATGCTGATTGGCCTGAAACTGCGGTCCTCTGTGGCGTCGTAACGCTTTCCGCTCGGTGATGGAGCGGTTGGCGCAATTTCGCTTTGTGCGGATTGTTCCGTGCAGGGCGACCTCGTCGGGCGGGTGGCCCGAACAGAATTGCGGTTCCGGCAACGGGCCGCGCCAAGACAGCGGACCCGGAAGGGACCGCGGCAGAACAAAGGGTAAGGCCAGGATGCCGACGATCAACCAGCTGATCGCTCAACAC
>NZ_JBFUES010001115.1:0-2269 GCF_056403875.1 Bradyrhizobium sp. P2_E8 | reverse complement strand
CGGCGAAGGTGGGCGACAGGAATTCCAGCGTCGGCTGCACCCATTCGGCCTTCGGCAGCGGCAGGCTTGGCAGACCCTCTGAGCCGCCGACCATGGTTTGCAGCTCCTTCCACAGCGCCAGCGGCCGGTCGAAAACGTGCAGCTTCTCCTTCAACTGCGCGCCCAGTTCCGGCAGGCGCGAGCTCCATTCCATCGCGGGCACGGCAATCAGCGCGACGACGAAGGCGACCACCGTCGTCACCGCGGTCACGATCAGCACGGCGCCGAGCGCGCGCGGCACGCCCCGCCGTTCCAGAAAGCCTGCGGCCGGCGAGAGCATGGTACCGGCGACGACAGCCATCACCACCGGGAGGAAGAACGCCTTGGCGAAATACAGCACCCCGATCATGGCGATCAGAAGCAAGCCGGCGAGTGCGTAGGCGACGAACTCGGTGCGGCGAATGATCGGCGGCAGCTCGCTGTGGCTGTTGGGGAGTGGGGCGCCTTCGCCGTTGCCGGAAATCAGACGTTCACTGGGAAGGACGCGCACAATATCTCTCCCGCACGGAGGTGTCCGGGCGCCCATTGGTCATCGGGAAACGCCGGAGGGGCGCCGCGGTTCCATCGCGGCTTCGTGAAGTTGCGCTCGCTTGACTGTGACGTCGCCGCCGCAGATGGCGGCGGAACTTGAGTCGGCCCGGCTGCGTTTGTTGGGAAGCCGCATCACCTGAGATGCACGCATCCAATGGGGCAGCACATGACAAAGGTCTCTTTAGTCCGTCGCAGCTTCTCGCCGCGCGCCGCCGCCACTTTTGCCTTCGCAACCGCTCTGCTCGCGGTGCCCTTCGCTAGCGCAAGCGCGCAGACGCTGGGCTATGTGCCCATGCAACCGCAGGCGTATCCGATGCAACCGCAGGCGTATCAGCAAGGCCCGAGCTATTCGCAGGGCTATCTCAGCGAGCCGGCGCAAACGGCCGACGAGGATGCCCAATTGCCCGATCGGCTGCGCAAGCAAGTCGTCAGCTTCGACCGCGGCGAGCCGGCCGGCACGATCGTGATCGATACCGGCAATACCTACCTGTATTACGTGCTCGGCAACGGCCGGGCGATCCGCTACGGCGTCGGCGTCGGCCGCGAGGGCTTCACCTGGTCGGGCGTGCAGAGCGTCAGCCGCAAGGCGGAATGGCCGGACTGGCATCCGCCGGCCGAGATGATCGCGCGCCAGCCCTATCTGCCGCGCTTCGTTGCCGGCGGACCCGGCAATCCGCTCGGCGCGCGGGCGATGTATCTGGGCTCGAGCGAATACCGTATCCACGGCACCAACGATCCCACCACCATCGGCAAGTTCGTCTCCTCGGGCTGCATCCGCATGACCAACGAAGACGTCACCGACCTGTTCAGCCGCGTCAATATCGGCGCCAGGGTCGTGGTGCTGCCGAAGAACGTGCCGCTGATGGCGAGAGGCGGCGACCCTGTGCGCAAGCGCCCTGCGGCGACGACGCTGCCCTCGGGCCGGCAGGCCCTGAACATCCCGACGTCGGCCGTGAACTGAGAATTGGGTGAGAGCGCATGAAGAGACGTTCGATCAGCAGACTGGCCGGTGGCGCCGCGGCGATCTTCACCACCGCCTCCCTCGGCCTCGCGCTGGTGCCGCCGGCGCATGCGGAGGATTTCTTCTCGGCGCTGTTCGGCGGCTTCCGGATGCGCCCGCCGCCGGAGATCCGGATGCCGTTCCCCAATGACGACATGCCGCGCTACGACACGCCGCGGCAGCGGGCTGCCTATGGCGGCGGCGCCGCCTATTGCGTGCGCGGTTGCGATGGCCGTTACTTCCCCGCGCAAGGAAATGACGCCGAGAGCAAGGCACAATCCTGCAAGAGCTTCTGCCCGACCTCGGAAACCTCGTTGGTCTATGGCAGCAACATCGAGGACGCCACGACCGAGAGCGGAAAGTCCTATTCCGACCTGCCGAACGCCTTCCGCTACCGCAACGAGATCGTGTCGGGCTGCACCTGCAACGGCAGGGATCCGGTCGGTCTCGCCCAGATCAAGGTCGAGGACGACCCCACCTTGCGCAAGGGTGACATCGTCGCGGGCGCCGATGGCCTGGTGGTCGCTGGCCGCAACGCTGGCGATCGCCGCGGCGTCGCGATGAACTTCTCTCCGCTGCCGGACTCGGTCCGCGCCAAGTTCCGCCAGGTGCCGGTGGTGGCGAAGGAGTAGGGCGGCGCCGCGTGTGATGTGACGCCGGTGCCTCGATCTCCGCCGTCGTCCCGGACAAGCGCGCCCG
>NZ_JBFUES010001114.1:0-2271 GCF_056403875.1 Bradyrhizobium sp. P2_E8 | reverse complement strand
CTCCCTGCTGGGGAGAGGGTGAACCGGGCGGCCGAACCTGATCTCATCGCACCCTGGACCTAAAGCGGAATGGCTTTAAGTCGAATCGACTGGCCGCGGGCTCGTTCGAACCTCTCCCGCTTGCGGGAGAGGGAGCGCACCTCCTTCGCCACCGCTCAGTTGGCGGCGCGGCGCAGGAAGGCCGGGATATCGAGAACGGCCTCGTCGGGCGCATTGCGCGCAGGGGCGCGGCCGTAAGGATCGAGCGGCTGAAGCGCCGCCTGCCGCGCATAGTCCAGACCCGGCCTTGCCGGTGGCCCCACGGGGTGGTGCGGCTGCGGGCGGAGCGGCGGGCTTTCCACTTGCGGCAGGGTAGCACTGCGCTCGATGCGATCGGCGATGCGACGGCCGTCGTTGCGCAGCCTGCCGGCGAGCTGCGTGAGGGCGGTTTCCACCGGTAGCGCCTGCTGCGCCGGATCGAGATTATCGATTCCGGTCGCAACCACCGAGACGCGGACGATGCCTTCGAGGCTTTCGTCAAACGACGCACCGACGATGATGTTGGCGTCCGGATCGGCCTCGTCGCGAATGCGGGTCGCGGCTTCGTCGACCTCGTACAGCATGAGATCCCTGCCGCCGGTGATGGAGATGATGAGGCCACTGGCACGCTTGATCGAGGGATTCTCGATCAGCGGATTGGAGATCGCGGCCACGGCGGCGGCGAGCACGCGCTTCTCGCCGGAAGCCTCGCCCCGTCCCATCATCGCCTTGCCCTTCTCCTTCATGACGGAGAGGACGTCGGCAAAATCGAGATTGATCAGACCTTCCTTGACGATGAGGTCGCTGATGCAGGCCACGCCCGAATAGAGCACTTGGTCGGCAAGGGCGAAGGCATCGGCGAACGTGGTCTTCTCGCTGGCCACCCGGAACAGGTTCTGGTTCGGGATGATCAAGAGGGTGTCGACCGTCTTCAGCAGCTCCTCGACGCCGGCTTCGGCAAAGCGCATGCGGCGCTGGCCCTCGAAGTAGAACGGCTTGGTTACCACGCCGATGGTGAGGATGCCGAGCTCGCGCGCGGTCCTGGCGATGATCGGTGCAGCCCCGGTGCCGGTGCCGCCGCCCATGCCGGCCGTCACGAACACCATGTGCGCGCCGGTTAGGTGCTCGCGGATCGTATCGATGACCTCCTCGGCTGCGGCGCGTCCCAATTCCGGCTGCGAGCCGGCGCCGAGGCCTGCGGTGACCGTTGTGCCCAGCTGGATGAGGCGCGTCGCCTTCGACATGGCCAGCGCCTGCGCGTCGGTATTGGCGACGACGAAGTCGACCCCTTCCAGCCCGGCCGTGATCATGTTGTTGACGGCATTGCCGCCGGCGCCGCCGACCCCGAACACGACAATGCGCGCCTTCATCTCACGAATATCGGTCATGCCAGTCATTCTTTCCTCGTGGTTGCTCCGGCAGGCCGGGGTGGAGAAAGGTTCAAGTGCTACCCGCGAGCCGCGCGGTCTGCGCCCACGATGGCCGCGGCCAGATGTCCCAATCGAAGCGCGGCTCGTCCCGCGATCGCGCCGCTGGCCCGGCGACCGGTCCGCAGAGCCGCCACTTCGTCTTCCAGTCGTGCCGCCCACGCATTGGCTGCCGTCGTCTCGGCAGCCGCCTGCAGCAGCTCGACAGCCAGGCGATCGGCGCGCTCACGCTCGCGCTCGAAATCCGCCCTGTAGCCGGTTGCTGCTGCTTCGAGCCGCGCGACCTCCATCTTGAATGCCTCCGCCTTGAACGCCTCGATCCTTGCCATGGAGGCGGCGATGGGGTCTGCCTGGCGGCAACGCCGTGGGCGGGGCACGTACCGGAGCTCGGAGAAATCAACGCTCACCAGCGCTTTGCCATCATCCGAACGCGAGCGCGGCAACCGGCGACGTCTCGCAAGCGAACGAGCGGCCTCGCGCGAGATATTGAGGCGGGCACCCAGATCAGCATACGTCAACAACGCAACGCACATCGGCGCTTCTCCTGGAGCGAACCGGGAAGGCATTTCGGGCTAATGATGGCTGGACGATTACAGCAGGCTAGGCTGCGTTGGTTAATGGACGGTTAACACGCGGGCGGGGCCAGCCGCCCGGCGTGCGCGCCAGGCCCGACCAGGCCCAAGCCCAGTTCACCCGCCTGCGCGACCGCATCGAGGCGCGAGCCGGACACAAATATCAGGCGACGGAGTTCGAGGGCACGCCGCCGGGATCGTGCTGCGGAGCATCGATTTTCGGGGTAGGGGGCGGGCGGCGCGCAGAGCAGGCG
>NZ_JBFUES010001113.1:0-2273 GCF_056403875.1 Bradyrhizobium sp. P2_E8 | reverse complement strand
GATGAAGTACTTCACGCAAGTCGGCGAGCTCTGGCAGCTCAATGCCGACATTCGCGCGATGGTGCAGTTCCGCCAGCTCAATCTGTTGCAGGACTTCTCCCATCTCGGCACGTTCGACGTGATCTTCTGCCGCAACGTGCTGATCTATTTCGACCAGGACACCAAGGCGGTGATCTTCGAGCGCATGGCGAAGGGATTGGAAGCCGACGGCACGCTGCTGCTTGGCGCTGCCGAATCCGTCGTCGGCATCACCGACGCGTTCCGTCCCGTCACCGAGCGCCGCGGTCTCTATCAGCTCAACCCGGCGCGCTCCGGCCGCCCCATGGGCGGATTGACGCCGCAGCCGCTGAGGGTCGCCGCGGCGAGGTGAGGCCCATTCTCGTCATTCCGGGGCGGCGCGTGAGCGCCGAGGCCGGAATCCATAACCACAGGCCATCGTAACGGGCAGGCTGGTAAATCCGGCCTCCTTCATCTGCCTGTGGTTATGGATTCCGGGCTCGCGACTTTGTCGCGCCCCGGAATGACGGAGGCCTCACAAAATCGCATGCGGCAGAAACCGCGAGCCGTTACCGGTGATCGCACTCTCGTCTTCGCGGATCGATAGGCCGCAGGGTTCGTGGTTCACGAGCCAGCTTCCGATCACCGGATAGAAGCCCGAGAAGTTCGGCAGTGGCGAGAGCGCCTGCCGCACGAAGCCTTCTGCACCATAAGGACCCGCATGCTCGTCGAGCGGCATTCCGCCGGACACCAGCGTGACGTTGGCGCCTTCGCGCGACAGCAGCGGCTTGCGCACATAGGAGCTGCCGAGCTCGGCGGCGCGCGGATCGTCCTCGAAGAAGGCGGGCAGCAGATTGGGATGGTTCGGAAACATCTCCCAGAGCAGCGGCAGGATGCCCTTGTTGGAGAGCACTGCCTTCCATGGCGGCTCGATCCAGCGCGTCGGCGCGCCGTCAAGCTTTGCGCCGAAGGCGTCGTGAAACATCCATTCCCAGGGATAGAGCTTGAAGGCGAGTGCGATGTCGCTGTTATCGAGATCGACGAAGCCGCCCGCCTCGTCGCGCCAGCCGATCGCTTCAATGTCGAGCAGCGTGGTCGATAGCCCCGCCTGGCGCGCGGTGTCCTCGAGATAGGCCAGCGTGCCCGCGTCCTCCTCGTTGCCGGTGGTGCCGGTGAGATGGACATGACGGCCTGCGGCAATCTCTTTCCAGGCTTCGATCAGCCGCTCGTGGATGGAGTTGAACTGGTCGGCGCGCACCGGGATGATGCGGCGTTCGATCGCCTGCTCGAGCCAGGTCCATTGGAACACGGCGGCCTCGAAGATCGAGGTCGGCGTGTCCGCGTTGTATTCGAGCAATTTCGCCGGACCATGGCCGTCGAATTTCAGATCGAGCCGGCCGTAGAGGCTGCGGTCGTCGCGCTGCCAGCTCGCTCTGATCAGATCCCAGAACGCCTGAGGGACCTTCAAGCGCTGCAGATGGCGCTCGTCGCCGATGACGCGGCCGGCAAGCTCCAGGCACATCGCGTCGATCTCGCCGGTCGGCGTCTCGATGCCGCGCTCGATCTCGTCGAGGGTGAAGGCGTAATAGGCGCGCTCGTCCCAATAGCGCTCGCCGCCGTTGGTGTGGAAGACGAAGCCGCATTGCGCCGCGGTCTCTCGCCAGTCGGCACGCTCGAGGCAGGTGATGCGCCGCATGGATCAGCCCCCGCCCGAGAAGCCATGGCCAAACGAGCCGAAGCCGCCGCGGCTCACGCTGCTGTGGCCGGAATCGGACGACGTTCCCGACGAGGAATGGCTGGAGGAATCGCTGCTGAAGAAGCTCGATCGCGACGATGAGCCCGAGCCGCCGCTGCCGCCCGAGGAACTGCTTCTGCTGCTGCTGCACGCGGTGCTCGTCTGCACCGCTGGATCCGTCCCGGGAGGAGAGGGCTCGCAGGTCTGCCGCGGCATCAGCGTGTAGGCGGTGGTCCCGACCGCGAGCGTGCCCATCACCAGGAGGGCGACATGGCCGGAGCGCTTCGCCGGCGCCCGTGGTGTCGGCTGCACCGGCCGGCGCTTGCCGAACTCCCTGGAGGGTTTGTCGGCCATGTCAGTAGATCATGCAGGCGGCGTTGAGGAGACCGGCTGCGAGCGAGGACAGCCCGAGCCAGATCGCCGGGGCGAGCTCGCCGTCGGCAATCCGCGCCGACAGGTTCGGCACCGGGACCTTCACGAGAAAGAACACGATGACCTGGACGATCAGGGCGATCACCGCCCAGATCAGGCAGTCCAGCAC
>NZ_JBFUES010001112.1:0-2273 GCF_056403875.1 Bradyrhizobium sp. P2_E8 | reverse complement strand
ATCGTGATCATGTATTTCGCGATCGCCTATGATCTGTGGCCGCACCTCACCGGGCGCGAGCTGACCGACCTTCGCCTGATCCGCACGCAGCTCTGGCTGTGGTTCGTCGGCATGATCGTCACCACATTCCCCTGGCACTGGGTCGGCATCCTGGGCATGCCGCGCCGAATGGCCTATTTCGACTTCGGCGATCCCGCGATCGCGCCGCAGGCGCTCTCCGTCACATTCTCCGCGATTGGCGGTTTCATCCTGCTGACCTCAGGCATCATTTTCCTGGTCATTCTGGCCCGAGGGATGCGCGCGCCACAGGCTGACGCCGGCCCCTATCGGTTTGCGCTGGCCGTGCACCAGCCGGCGACGGTGCCGGTCGCGCTCAACACCCACGCGCTTTGGGTGGCGCTGATGATCGCGCTGACCATCACCAACTACGGCTATCCGATCCTGACGCTGGCGCTGACCGAGGGCACGTCGGTGCCGGCCGTCTATGTGGGAGCGCAGTGATGAGCACGCGCGACCTCTTCACCTTCCGTAACGGCCATTTCAAGATCGGCGTCGGCATCACTGCTGTGATGCTCGTCGTGACGGCGATTGCCGGATTCATCGTGCTGCCCTTCGCGCAGCCCTGGGTGCAGTTCGCCAATGTCTGGGATGCGATCTGTAGCGCCGCCGGCGTGCCGCGGCGCGCGGCAAGCGTGACGGCACCCGAGCAGAGCAAGCGTCTTTCAGAGGTCGTGCTCACCTCGCACACGCTGTCGCGTCCGAGCCAGGAGGCGATTGGCCGCGGCGCCACGCTCGCGCAGCGCTGCGCGATCTGCCATGGCCCGACCGGCATCAGCCGCGCGGACTCGCCCAACCTCGCCGGTCAGTATGCGGCCGTGATCTACAAGGAGCTGCACGATTTCCGCTCCGGCGCGCGCACCAATGCCGTGATGTCGCCATTCGCCGTCAACCTGACCGACCAGGAGATCGCCGACCTCTCGAACTACTACGCCTATCTGCCGCGGCTGCCGGCCTATCACCCGACGCCGCTTCTGCCGAAACCCAACATCGTCATCTACGGCGCGCCGATCCGCGGCATCGCGCCGTGCGGCGCCTGCCATGGCAGCCTCGACAACAAGACCGGCAGCCCATGGCTCGAAGGCCAGTCCGAGGCCTACATGAAGGCCCAGCTCCAGGCCTTCGCCTCAGGCGAACGGCGCAACGACATCAGCCAGCAGATGCGCAACATCGCGCGCGCAATGACGCCACAGGAGATCGAGCAGGCCGCGGCCTACTACGCCTCGCAGCCGCCGGATGTTGTCAAAGCGGTGGATTGAGTCCCACTGCCATTGCGAACGCAGCGAAGCAATCCAGAATCCCTCCGCGGAATGACTCTGGATTGCTTCGTCGCAAGGGCTCCTCGCAATGACGGCGGAAAGAGTGTGCCCAGCCTAGGCTACGTCGACGCCAGCTTCGGCCGTCCGTAGATCGCATCCGCGCGTTTCTCGAATGCAGTGGAGAAGCGTGCGAAGGCGGCATCGAACATCGATCCCATCAGCATCGCCAGCATGCGGCTCCTGAACTCGTAGGCGAGGAAGAACCCGACGTCGCAGACGCCCTCACCCTTGGGCTCGAACGTCCAGCGGTTTTCCAGATTACGGAACGGGCCTTGCAGATATTCGACCAGAATCTTCAGGTTGGCGCGGTCGAGCGTCACGCGGCTGGTGAAGGACTCCTTGACGAGCTTGAACGACACCGTCATGTCGGCGACCAGCACCTCGGTGCCGTCAGGCTTCGCCATCCGCTGCCGCACCTTCAGCGCGCTGCACAGCGGCACGAATTCCGGATAGCGCTCGACATCGGCGACCAGATCAAACATCTCGGACGCACTATGGTTGACGCGGTGCTTGCTCGAAACTCGATGCATGGTACGTCAGCGGGCTTGAGCTGCCCGCGCAGCCTTCAGTCTCGCGAAATCCTCGCCGGCATGATGCGACGAGCGGGTGAGCGGGCTCGCCGACACCATCAGGAAGCCCTTGGTGTAGGCGACCTTTTCATAGGACGAAAACTCGTCCGGCGGCACGTAGCGCATGACCGCGTGATGCTTGCGGGTCGGCTGGAGATATTGCCCGATGGTCAGGAAGTCGACGTCGGCCGAGCGCAGGTCGTCCATCACCTGCTGCACCTCGTGACGCTCCTCGCCGAGGCCGACCATGATGCCGGACTTGGTGAAGATGGACGCATCGAGCTCCTTGACCCGCTGCAACAGCCGGATCGAATGGAAGTGATCCGGC
>NZ_JBFUES010001111.1:0-2275 GCF_056403875.1 Bradyrhizobium sp. P2_E8 | reverse complement strand
GCTTGGTCTCGGAGGTTCGCTGGGGCGCGATGCGGTTCTCGACGCGCTGAATGCCGCTGGCGAAGCGACGGGCTCGCCGCTGATCATCTTCATCGACGCGCTGAACGAGACGCAGCCCGATCGCCGACGGTGGCAAGGCTGGTTGCCTCCGATGCTCGAACAGGTGAAAAGACGGCCGTTTCTCAAACTTTGTGTCAGTTGCCGTGAATCCTACGTCCGCGAAGTGATGCCGCCTCACTTCAAGGTCCCGGTCGTCGAGCACAATGGGTTCCTCGGCAAAGAGTATGAGGCACAGTTCGCGTTCTTTGAGCATTATGGCCTTGGCGTTCCGGCCGAGCCGCTACTACAGGAAGAGTTTGCCAATCCACTCTTCCTCCGTCTCGTGTGCGAAGCGCTGCGCGATAGCGCAACGCAAGCCATCCCGGCGGGACGAGAAGGCATCCGCTCGATTATCAACCTGCTGCTTCAAGCAAAGAATCAGCGAGCCGCGGCGACCTGCGATTATGATCCCCGCGAAAATCGCATCAACGACGCGATGCTTCGTCTGGCTGGAAGCATGGCCACGACAGGCAGTCGTGCGCTTCCGCTGTCGGAAGCGCGGTCGCTGGTCGATCAATCGGCGACGACGCAGTCGCAATCGCTTTTCGCGATCCTGGAATCAGAATCTTTGGTTTCAACCATCGAACAGCCTGGAAGCCGCCTCGGCGACGGGCCCACCTATTCGGTTCGCTTCACCTTCGAGCGGGTTGGGGATCACCTTATTGCCGAGCATCTGTTGCAAGGGGTGGATGACGCAAGAGCGGCATTTGGTGCCGGCGGTCGGCTTCACTCTCTCGTGGCGAACGAAGAGGCAGCCAGATCAAATGCCGGCCTTCTCGAGGCGCTTTCGATTCAGCTCCCCGAAGCACAGGGCGTCGAACTCATCGACATGCTCGGCGACGAACAAGATTCTGTCCTTTGGCCGTCGTTCATTGCCGGGCTGCAGTGGCGGAATCCGCAGCACATCGATGATCGCACGGTGATGCTCGTACGGCGGGGCCTCGCCTCAGCTGAATACCTTGCCCCCATGATGGAAGCTTTGTTCGGCGTTGCTGCTCGTCCTCACCATCCATTGAACGCAGGACTTCTGGATTATGTTCTCCGGGGCGTCCCATTGTTGGAACGGGATCCGTTCTGGGCCAACTGCCTCGAGACGTCGTATGCCGATTGGAGTGCCACGATCCGCGAAAAAAGCGGTGTGCACCGGCTTATCGACACGGCCTGCCGTGCCAATCTCGAGAGCCTCCCTGACCCAGTCGCGACGCTTTGGGCGACAGCGCTCGCCTGGTTTTGTGCCTCGCCGGACCGGCGTATTCGTGACCGGTCTACCATGGCCATGGTGAACATCTTTCGTGCGCGACCGCGCTGCATCGCTCTTCTCATGCGCCGATCGCTGGACTGCGACGATGAGTATATTTCGGAGCGCATCTTGGTCGCCGGCTACGGCGCATTGCTTCTCAATGAGGCCGGTCCGGCCCTGCGCGAGGCTGCCGACTTCGTCTACACCGCGTACTTCGCAGAGGGCGAGCCGCCATTGAACGCGAGCCTCCGTGACCATGCGCGCTTGATTATCGAACTGTCTGTCGAGCTCAATGTCGCGCCCGATGGAATGGATGAAGCGTTGTATCGCCCGCCCTACCGAAGCGCCTGGCCCATCGTGCTTCCCTCGGAGGAAGAGGTGAGCACCTATGCAGAAGATCGAAGGCGCTTTCCGCAGATGAGTCTCGCGCAAAGGATCGGCTTTGCGACGGGGACGGATTTTGCGCGTTACGTCGTAGAACCTCGTGTGATCAGTTCGTTCAACGCCGAGGGCGCGGGGCTCGACAAGCTCGGCATTTTTCGCTGGTTTTTGCGGCGAGCAGTCGAGCTCGGCTATCCCGGTCCTCGCGAACAGTGCGCGGTGTTCGATCGGATCCTCGTAAGCAGGTTCGGGCCAGGCCGTGGCAAGCCCGGCTGGGCCGAGCGTCTGGGAAAGAAGTATTATTGGATCTTCCTGCGCCAGCTCGTCGGCCAGATAGCCGATCATGTTGACCGCACGAACTGGAGTGCGACCTTTGCGCCGTCGGCCGAATTGCAAGGTCTCGATCTGCGCGACATTGACCCGACCGATATCCGCCAGTTCCTGCCGGCGCCGACCGTCGACGCTGCCTGGTTGACGCCTGAACCTTATGTCTTCCGTGGACGCGATATTCCCGCGGAAGACGCAACCTGGGTGGCGGCGGACGACCTGTCGAAT
>NZ_JBFUES010001110.1:0-2277 GCF_056403875.1 Bradyrhizobium sp. P2_E8 | reverse complement strand
GCCGCGCACCACGTCGCATTCGGTGTGGCCGAGCGCGACCGTGCCGCCCATGGGCGCCGTCGTCGACGCATTGGCATCAGCCGGTCCGGGAGGCGGCGCCATGCCGGGACAGGCCCCGTCGGCGCTAACCAGATCTTCCGCCGTTACGGGCTTGTCGGGGGTCAGCGGCGGCGATTCAATCGAGATGCTCTTGATGAACAGGCGGCTGGGCGTGTTGAACCACTGGGCATCCTTGGACAGAAGATCGCTCGCGCCCGAGCAGCCCGCGACCAGCGGTGCTACGGCAGCCAACGCAACTATGAGCGAGCCGGGAAGCTTTTGATGTCGCACGATAAACTAAATTCCCCGCGTGAAGGACCAGCCCTAAACGATTGTCCCAACATCACTTTGCGGCACCAAGGTGGCCAAGACCAGCCTTACCCGAAAAGTGCAAATTATCATTAATTGCCGACGACCGCTAATTCCGCCGCTGCCACCGGCCCCGTTCGTCGGCCTGCCAATAGGTGACATCAAATCCCCGCGCCTTGCAATCCGTCCAGGCGCTGCGGGCAAGCGCCAGCGCGTCCGGATCGTCGCCGTTGAACAGCAGCACCATGCGTTCATAGCCCTGGGCGTCCTGCGGCAGCGCGGCGTTGTCGATCAGGAAGCGGACATGGGCGCCGTTGGGATTGCCCTCCTCGATCGCCAGCACGATCGGCTGGTCGGCGGCATCGTTCACGCGCCATGTCGCGTGCGGCAGGAAGGAATCGTCGCGATAGGTCCACAGATGCGCATCCAGCGCATCGGCGCGTTCCTCCGAGGTCGACTGCACCACGACGCGCCAGCCGCGCTCGAGCGATTTCTCGAGAAGCGGCGGCAACACGTTCTCTACCGTCATGTTTTGCAGATGGTAGAACAGCACTTCCGTCATTTGCGCTCGTAATGATCTGCCACCAGACGATCCAGGAGGCGGACGCCGTAGCCGCTTCCCCAGCTCTGGTTGATGTCGGTCTTCGGCGCGCCCATGGCGGTGCCGGCGATGTCGAGATGCGCCCAGGGCGTGCCGTCGACGAAGCGCTGGAGGAACTGCGCCGCGGTGATCGAGCCGCCATGGCGGCCGCCGGTGTTCTTCATGTCGGCGAACTGGGAATCGATCAGCTTGTCGTATTCGGGGCCGAGCGGCAGGCGCCAGACCTTCTCGCCGCTCTCGATGCCGGCCGTCAGCAGCCGATCGGCGAGCTCGTCATTGTTGGAGAACATGCCGGCATGCTCGGTGCCGAGCGCGACCACGATTGCGCCGGTGAGCGTCGCCAGGTCCACCATGAATTTCGGCTTCGTCTTCTTGGCCACGTACCAGAGCACGTCGGCCAGCACGAGGCGGCCTTCGGCGTCGGTGTTGATGATCTCGATGGTCTGGCCCGACATCGAGGTGACGATGTCGCCCGGCCGCTGCGCATTGCCGTCGGGCATGTTCTCGACGAGGCCGATAGCGCCGACAACGTTGGCCTTGGCCTTGCGCGCCGCAAGCGCGTGCATCAGCCCGACGACGCAGGCGGCCCCGCCCATGTCGCCCTTCATGTCCTCCATGCTGCCGGCCGGCTTGATCGAGATGCCGCCGGTGTCGAAGCAGACGCCCTTGCCGACGAAGGCGACCGGGGCCTCGCCCTTCTTGCCGCCCTCCCAGCGCATGATCACGGTGCGGCTCGGCCGCGTCGAGCCCTGGCCGACGCCGAGCAGCGCGCCCATGCCGAGCTTGTCCATCGCCTTGACGTCGAGCACCTCGACCTTGACGCCGAGCTTGCGGAGCAGGCTGGCGCGGCGCGCGAATTCCTCGGGGAAAAGCACGTTCGGCGGCTCGTTGACGAGGTCGCGCGCGATGACCACGCCGTCGACGACGTGGCCGGCCGAGACAAACGCCTTCTTGGCCGCGGCGACATCGCCGACCGCAACCGAGATGTCGGCGCGTAAGCCGCCCTCCTCGCCGTCCTTCTTCTTGGTCTTGTAGCGGTCGAACTTGTAGGCGCGCAGCCGCAGGCCCGCAGCGATCGCAACCGCCTGCTCGCTCGTCATGGCGCCGTCAGGCAATTCGGCCATGATGGTCATGGCGGCTGAAGCGGCGGAGAGCTTGCCCGCCGCCACGCCGCCGAATTTGAGGAAGTCGTTCGCCTTCAGGCCCGTCGCCTTGCCGGCCCCGATCACGATCAGGCGGGTGGCCTTCACCCCCTCCGGCGCCAGGATGTCCAGCGCGGCGCCACTTTTGCCCTTGAAGGCGGCGGCCGCGGCCGCCCGCTTCACGAG
>NZ_JBFUES010001109.1:0-2279 GCF_056403875.1 Bradyrhizobium sp. P2_E8 | reverse complement strand
CCACAGCGCGGTTGCGGCGATCAGCCCGATCAGAAGCGTCGCGAACTGCATCCTGTGCCGCCGCCAATGGCTCAGGAGCACCGCGAGGACCCACAGCGCGCGCTTCATGTGATCCGCCCCGCATGCAGGGTGAGGTGGCGGTCGAGCGTAGCGGCCAGATGCAGGCTGTGCGTCACCATCAGGAAGCCGCAGCCGGTGCGCGTGACGAGGTCGCGCGTCAGCGCCAGCACGTCCTCGGCGGTCGCTTCATCCAGATTGCCGGTCGGCTCGTCCGCGAGCAGCAGCGAGGGTTTTGTCGCCAGCGCCCGGCCGATCGCGACGCGCTGCTGCTGGCCGCCGGACAATTGCTCGGGATAGCGCGTCAAGAGGGTGCCGAGCCCGAGCCGTTCGACCAGCTCCCTGGACCAGGCCGCGTCATGCCGGCCAGCGATCCGCGCCTGGAAAGCCAGATTGTCCGCGACCGACAGGCTCGGGATCAGGTTGTACTGCTGGAATACGAGGCCGATCCGGTCGCGCCGCAGGCTCGCGCGTCCCGCGTCCGACAGCTTGGTGACCTCGGTGTCCTCGAGCCGGATCGAGCCGCCGTCGGCGGCGTCGAGCCCTGCGATCAGATGCAGCAGCGTRCTCTTGCCGCTACCGGATTCGCCGGTCAGCGCGACGCGTTCGCCGGCCTTGAGGTCAAGGTCGACGCCGCGCAGCACGTGGACCGGTTCGGCGGCCGCGGAGAACGTCTTGGAGAGATTTCGGATGCTCAGCACGATGAATGGCGCCGGACGGAATTAACGGAAATGCTGCGTAGCACACCTGCACCGGAAATGCCGGGGTTGCGTTGCCGTCGAAGCCGTTGTTAGCTCCAACAACGGCCAAATCAAAAAACTGCCAAAAAGACACGGGGAGAACGATGAGCGCTCAGGGAACGCCCATGGTGGCGGGCAAGACGACGACATCCGGGGAAACACCGAAGGGCGCCTGGACGGTCACCTTTCTGCTGTTTCTCTTCATGCTGGTGAACTTCGCCGACAAGATCGTGGTCGGCCTCGCCGGCGTGCCGATCATGACGGACCTCAAGCTCACTCCGGAGCAGTTCGGCCTGCTCGGCTCCTCGTTCTTCTTCCTGTTCTCGATCTCGGCCATCGTGGTCGGCTTCATCGTCAACAAGGTGCCGACGCGCTGGGTGCTGCTGTCACTCGCGGTGGTCTGGGCGCTGGCACAGTTTCCGATGGTCGGCACCGTCTCCTTCACCACGCTGCTGATCTGCCGCATCGTGCTGGGCGCCGGCGAAGGCCCGGCCTTCTCGGTCGCCGCGCACGCCATCTACAAATGGTTCCCCGACGAGAAGCGCACGCTGCCGACTGCGATCCTGTCGCAGGGCTCGGCCTTCGGCGTCATCCTGGCGGTGCCCGCGCTGAACTGGGTCATCGTCAATCACTCCTGGCACTACGCATTCGGCGCGCTCGGCGTCGTCGGCCTGATCTGGGTCTGTGCCTGGCTCGCGCTCGGCAAGGAAGGTCCGCTGGAGGACACGCAGGCCCTTGCCGTCACCGAGACGAAGATTCCCTATCTTCAGCTTCTCACCTCGCGCACCTTCCTCGGCTGCGTCGCGGCGACCTTCGGGGCTTATTGGGCGCTGTCGCTCGGGCTGACCTGGTTCACGCCGTTCATCATCAAGGGCCTCGGCTTCTCGCAGAGCCAGGCCGGCTGGATTTCGACCCTGCCCTGGGTGTTCGGCGCCACCATCGTGATCCTGACGGGCTGGATCTCGCAACTGATGATGGCCCGCGGCTCGACCACGCGCATCGCCCGTGGCGTGCTCGGCTCGGTCCCGTTGATCGTCGGCGGCCTGATCCTGGCGGCGATGCCGCATGTCCAGGGCGCCGCCCTTCAGCTCACCTTGCTCGTGATCGGAACGGGCTTGTGCGGCGCGATCTACGTGGTCTGCCCGCCCATGCTCGGCGAATTCACGCCGTCGTCGCAGCGCGGCGCGATCCTGGCGATCTACGGCGCGCTCTACACGCTCTCGGGCATCATCGCGCCCGCCGTGATGGGCACCGTGATCCAGCGCGCCGGCAGCATGCTCGACGGCTACATGACCGGCTTCACCATCAACGCCGTGATCATGGTCGGCTCCGGCCTGCTCGGCCTGCTCCTGCTCTGGCCGAACAGTGAAAAGGCTCGGCTGACGCGCGGTGCCGCCCCGAAGGCAGCGGCGCTGAAGGGTGTGGTGTCGCCGACGTAAGGGGCTCCAAAAGCCCGCCACAAACACAATCGTCGTCCCGGCC